>NZ_JBGMNK010000009.1:0-211129 GCF_051336905.1 Pantoea sp. C8B4 | reverse complement strand
CTCAGACCCCATGCCGAACTCAGAAGTGAAACGCCGTAGCGCCGATGGTAGTGTGGGGTCTCCCCATGCGAGAGTAGGGAACTGCCAGGCATCAATTTAAGACTCATTTATGAGTCGTGACCTTTCAAGTGACGCTGAAAGGGCGAAACACCCGAATTCAGAACGATTTTCTGATTTTGGTACAGAATCGGTGGAGCGGTAGTTCAGTTGGTTAGAATACCTGCCTGTCACGCAGGGGGTCGCGGGTTCGAGCCCCGTCCGTTCCGCCACTTAATTGATAAGCCCTGACTTGATAAGTCAGGGCTTTTTCATGTCTGAAACTCGAGCTCAATTGTTGATTTAAACGCAATATTCTTCTGCTTATAAGCGGATTTTTCAGCAATAATAATGCTGCCACAATGCTCCCCATCGAAATCATTCACAAAACGATGAGGAAAACATGACAATCCCTGCCTTTGGTTTAGGTACCTTCCGCCTGCAAGACGATGTTGTAATTCATTCCGTAAAAACCGCACTGGAACTGGGTTATCGTGCCATCGACACCGCGCAAATCTATGAAAATGAGGCTGCTGTTGGCCAGGCCATCGCTGAAAGTGGCATAGCGCGTGATCAACTGTTTATTACCACCAAGATTTGGATCGAAAACCTCTCAGCTGAAAAACTGATACCGAGTTTGCAGCAGAGCCTCTCAAAACTACGTTCTGACTATGTCGATCTTACTTTGATTCACTGGCCATCTCCCGGTGCTGCGGTCTCAGTGAAGGAGAGCATGCAGGCATTAATGGCCGCTAAAGAGATGGGGCTGACACGACAAATTGGAATCTCAAACTTCCCAATTGCGCTAATGAAAGAGGCGATTGAAGCGGTGGGTATCGAAAATATCGCAACCAACCAAATTGAGCTGCATCCTTTCCTACAGAACCGAGAAGTCGTCGAGTTTGCAAAACAGCAGGGGATGCATATCACGTCTTATATGACGCTGGCTTACGGTGAAGCATTGAAGGATGGCACGATTCAGGCTATTGCACAAAAGCATCAGGCAACGCCTGCACAAGTTGTTCTGACTTGGGCGATGCAATCAGGCTATGCCGTTATTCCTTCATCAACCAAGCGTGAAAACCTGGCCAGTAACATGGAGGCTGCTCGCGTTGAGCTTGATGCGGAAGATATGGCGCAAATCGCGGCCCTGGATCGCCAACAGAGACTGGTGAGTCCTGAAGGTCTTGCACCAGGCTGGGATTAAGTCAGATTTTTATCAGCCCTGCATTCGCCAGGGCTGATGATTAACCCATTCACTGAGAAAGTCGATAAAGGCGCGTACGCGCTGACTCACTCCTAGGTCGCTGTAATAAACCGCATTAAAAGGCATTTCAACGGGCACGCGCTGTTCTGCCAATATCTCAATGAAGGTTCCATCTGCAATTTCGCTATCGACCATGTAATCGGACAGGCAAGCGATGCCCTGATCATCAAGGCACAGTTGTTTGATAGTTTCACCACTATTCGAGGACATTCCCGGCTCAATGTCATAGAGATCGCGGCCATTATCTGAAATTGGCCAGCGGTTTAAACGCAATGGTTCAACAAAACCAAGGCATTCATGGTGAGCAAGATCGGTTGTGGAAGTAGGAACGCCATATTTCGCTAAATATGCCGGGGTCGCTACCAGTTTGCGATAACTAATAAACAATAAGCGCGCCCGTAAAGTTGAGTCTGTCAGATTACCTGCGCGAATGGCCACGTCGACCTTACGTTCAATCAGATTGATAAAACTCTCAGATGAAATCAGCGACAGGCTAACGTCAGGATAGCGCTCACGAAAGGGTTTAATCATGGGAAGAATCAAATGCAGGATAACCGGTGTAGCGGCATCGATGCGCAGGGCCCCTTTTGGTGCTTGCTGACGCTCCGTCAACTCATTCTCGGCAGTAGACATCTCCTGCATCAGTTTTTGCACGCGTCGGAAGTAGTGCTCACCTTCGTGTGTCAGTGCGAGTTGGCGCGTTGTGCGCGTCAGCAATGCCACACCCAATTTATTCTCAAGCTTTTTTACTGTGCGGCTAACGGCTGAATTGGCCATCTGTAATTGCTCGGCGGCTCGGCTAAAACTGCCGCTTTCGACCACGGCAATAAAGACTTTTAACTCATCTGATGACGCTTTCATTATGCTCTCCACAGCAAAAGTCTATTGTTACTTTGCACCTTTTTGTCATTAAAGCATGAGTCGATAATCACGCCCATCAAAACATTCCTGGGAGTTAATCATGCCACTTGCACTCTGGGCGCTGACCATCAGCGCCTTCGCTATCGGAACCACCGAATTTGTTATCGTGGGTCTGATCCCTACAATTGCAGAACAGCTCAGCATCACACTGCCTTCAGCAGGAATGCTGGTTTCTATCTATGCGCTGGGTGTCGCGATCGGCGCACCTGTACTCACCGCGTTAACTGGAAAGCTGCCGCGTAAGCAGTTGCTCATGGGTCTCATGGTGCTCTTCACAGCAGGTAATCTGGTGGCATGGTTGGCTCCCAACTATGAGACGCTGGTGATTGCGCGTTTGTTAACGGGGCTGGCACATGGCGTCTTCTTTTCTGTTGGGTCGACAATTGCTACGAGCCTGGTCAGCAAAGAAAAAGCGGCGAGTGCCATCGCCATTATGTTCGGTGGTTTAACCGTAGCACTGGTCACGGGCGTACCTCTGGGCACCTTGATTGGTCAGCACTTTGGCTGGCGTGAAAGTTTCCTTGCGGTTTCGCTGTTGGGTGTCATTGCATTGGTCAGCAGTATGATTCTGGTGCCGCGTAATATTGCACAACCCCCTGTTACCACGCTGGCACAACAAGCTCGTGTGATGGTCAATCCACGCCTGCTGCTCATTTATACCATCACGGCGCTGGGCTATGGTGGCGTATTCACGGCATTCACTTTTCTGGCGCCGATGATGCAGTCGCTGGCTGGGTTCTCACCTTCCGCAGTGAGTGTCATTTTGCTGGGATACGGTATTTCCGTGGCTATCGGTAATATTTGGGGCGGCAAACTGGCCGACCGTCATGGCGCAGTGTCTGCATTAACGCTGATATTTGCTGCATTGGCCGTATTGTTGCTGCTGTTTCAGTTTACCGCCAGTTCGCACTATATGGCGTTGGTGACAGTGTTGGTGATGGGAATCTTTGCGTTTGCTAACGTGCCGGGGTTACAGGTTTATGTGGTGCAAAAAGCAGAATCCTACGCGCCTGGTGCAGTGGACGTGGCTTCAGGTCTGAATATTGCGGCGTTTAACATTGGTATCGCGCTGGGCTCATTAGTAGGAGGGCATATCGTTGAGCACTACGGGTTGGCTCAAACGCCTTGGGTCGGTGCAATAATCGTGTTTTTCGCGCTATTACTGGTACGTTTGAGCGGTCAACTTGACAAGTCGCGTGCAGAATTAGCGACGGAGTAGAGCCACTAAAAATCGCCAGATGAAGTGAACCCCGAAAGTGGGATATCCAGCAAGTAGGGGAATTAGCTTCACTTTGCTGTGAAGCTAATTCCGACAATCAACAACGCCAATTGAAACCCTGCCCTAAAATCCCTATAACTGTCAGGTGAAGTTGTAGTCGTAAATCAGCCAGGCGGGAAAGTGCGAAAGAAAACTTATGCAATGCGTTATACAGCGGGTCAGCCTGCAGAGCGGATATTCCCGCCTGGGGCGATGTTGCATCTGGGGCAGGCGCTGCCGCCTGGTGCACCGTTACCTGCGGATCCTGCCTTGCGGGTTTTAGTGTGGAATATCTTCAAGCAGCAGCGGGCAGACTGGATGTCCGTGCTGCAAGGTTTCGGCAAAGATGCTCACCTGGTTTTACTCCAGGAAGCACAAACCACCCCTGAACTGGTCAAATTCGCCACCAGTAACTATCTGGCGGCCGATCAGGTACCTGCCTTCGTCTTACCTCAGCACCCTTCGGGCGTGATGACACTGGCTTCTGCGCATCCTGTGTATTGCTGTCCATTGCGTGAACGCGAACCTTTGTTACGCCTGGCTAAGTCGGCGCTGGTGACGGCCTATCCACTGCCGACCGGCGAGATGCTGATGGTGGTCAACATCCACGCGGTGAATTTCAGCCTTGGCGTGGATGTCTACAGCAAGCAACTCGGGCCGATTGGCGAACAGATTCAACACCACCGCGGACCGGTGATCATGGCCGGCGATTTCAACGCCTGGAGCCGCCAGCGCATGAACGCGCTTTATCGCTTTGCTGAAGAGATGACATTGCAGGAAGTGAATTTCACGGATGACCATCGCCGTAAAGCGTTTGGTCGTCCTTTAGATTTTGTCTTCTACCGGGATATGAAAGTCAGCGAGGCTTCTGTGCTGGTCACGCGCGCTTCAGATCACAATCCACTGCTGGTTGAGTTCAATTCAACGTATCCCATCGGGCGTTAACATACGCATACTGTCTGACAACTGACTAAAGAATGAGCTGAAGGGTGTCGGCTAGAAGGGTTGTGGACGGCAGAAAATGAAAAAGGCTGACAAAAGTCAGCCTTTTCGACGCATTAGGTATCAGGTGTTGCGCTATTCTTCACAAACAGCGTGAGCTTATCGCCCGGCTGAATGTCTTTAGCGTCACTGTTCCAGCGCATAACATCCTGGGTGTTCACACCATGACGTTTTGCAATACTGGCAAAAGAATCACCCTTACGTACACGGTAGGTGATGCTGTTGCCGTTATCAGCCAACTGCGTTGCTTTGCCGCCAACAGTCAACTTCTGACCGATGCGAACTGAAGCGCTGCGCAGGTTGTTCTGCTGTTTCAGTGCACTGACGCTAACGCCAAGCTTGTTAGCAATTGCCGACAAGGTGTCGCCTTTGCGTACCGTATAGTTGTTTCCTGCTGCACTGACTTTCGCCATTTCAACAGGCTGCACGGATGCAATGTCACCGGATGCCAGTGAATTGCGCAGCTTAGCAACGTTGGACTTAGGCACCATAATATAGTGCGGTCCGTTTGGCGCAGTGGTGCCATTTTTATAACCGGCGTTGAAGCTCTTCAACTTGTTGAGCGACATACCGGCCATATCTGCGGCCTGCGTCAGTTCAATTTGCTGCCCCACTTCAACACGTGCTAAAGCACGGCTTTCGTTTGGAGTCGGCAACTTGATACCGTACTGCTTGTTGTTCTTGAGGATTTCACTCAAGGCCAACATCTTAGGTACATAGACCGTAGTTTCGCGTGGTAACGATAAGTGCCAGAAATCAGTCGGCTTGCCGCGCGCTTTATTCTGTTTTATCGCTTTCAACACTCGTCCTTCACCGCTGTTATAGGCGGCCACTGTTAACAACCAGTCACCGTCAAACATACCGTTCAGACGCTGCATCATATCCAGCGCAACTTTGGTCGAGGCCACCACATCGCGGCGTCCGTCATACCATTGGTTTTGTTTCAAACCATAGTTTTTGCCCGTTTGTGCAACAATCTGCCAGATGCCAGCGGCATTCGCAGAAGATGTTGCATGTGGGTCAAAAGCGCTCTCCACTATGGGTAGCAGTACCAGTTCCATCGGCATTTTACGTTTCTGTATCTGCTCGACAATCCAGTACATGTACGGCTCTGCCCGTAATGTTACATCGTGGAGATAGCTCTTATTTTTTAAAAACTTTGTTTTTTGTTCGCGGATCCGGGGGTTTTCCGGAATCCCCATCTTCAACTCGTCACTAATGTGATTCCAGAGATCGGTATCTTCTGCGAGGCTTGTTCCATCATCCTGCCAGCGCTGCGATAATAATTGATCTCCGTACTTTCCATTTTCACCTTGACCAGCTGAAGACAGGCTCTGTGCATGCTGTACGGGGATATTGGCGTCATTCCTTGATGCCTGACATCCTACCAGCAAGACCGAGGCGAGTAAGATCGCTTTAGCCTTCATGTGTGTGTCAATAGTTCGCTTAAAAGACGAGCAACTATACGTTAGGGGTACACACAACACAACCTTAAATATCAAAAACGGTCTTTCTTCCCGCGTAGATCAGCGAAAGTTTGCCATAACGGAGAGGAAGTAACATTAGTCCCTAAAGCCTTTTGTAAATCAGCATCTTGCGTTCGGAGAAATAAATTTATTTCCCGCTCTATTGCCAATTTTGTTGGCAAAGTGATGCGGTTTTCTGCGCGTAAGTCCTTAATTTGCTGATACCTTGCCAAAATTTTGGGGTCATGAGGCAGAATAGCCGCAGCAAACTTCATATTGGATAAAGTGTACTCATGAGCGCAACAAATCAGGGTGTCTGCAGGAAGTTTATTAAGCTTTTGAAATGACTCATACATTTGTTCTGCTGTGCCTTCAAATAATCTTCCGCAACCGCCAGAAAACATCGTGTCACCACAGAAAAGATAAGGTGAACTGAAATATGAGATATGTCCTAAAGTGTGTCCGGGTGTTGCGATGACACGGAAATTTAGCCCAAGCAGGGTAAATTCATCATTCTCGGCGACGATATGTTTTGCCCCCTTAACCGCCGTTTCCTCTGGTCCGTAAACCGCCATATCGGGATAGTGTTGCAGTAACTCGGCGACACCGTCGACGTGGTCGTGATGATGATGCGTGAGCAAAATGGCCACCGGTTGCCACTTGTTGACTCTGATTTTATCCAGCACCGGTTGAGCCTCGCCGGGATCGACAATCAGGCAGTTTTTATCATCGTCCGTCAGTGTCCAGATGTAGTTATCCTGCAACGCGGGAATACTGGTAAGATTCATAAACACCTCTCAGGTCGTAGAAAAAGGATGATGGTAGAGCATGAAGCCAGCGAAAACACGCCAAATTCTGACTGCGCCGCGCTCCTGGCGCGATATGCCATGGGGCGATTATTTTCGCGATGCACTCACGCAGCAGTTGCAGCCTTACCTTGGAAAGCTGTATGGCTTTCATATGCTTAAACTTGGCAGCCTAAGCGCAGAAATCAATACCAGTCAGTGTGCCATATCGCATCAGGTGAATGTGGGCATTGAGGGCGATGACTTGCAGGTGATCGCCAATACCACGCAATTACCTTTTGAAGCGAAATCGATTGATGCCTGCCTGATGGCGCATACCCTGGCGTGGAGTCAGGATCCCCATCGCGTGCTACGAGAAGTGGATCGCGTCCTGATTGACGATGGTTGGATGATTATCAGCGGGTTCAACCCGTTCAGCCTGCTCGGTATCAGCAAAGGTATCCCGGGTTTGCACGCGCGCGCGCCATGGAGCGGACGCATGTTCAGCCAGGTACGCTTGCTCGACTGGCTCAGCCTGCTCAACTATGAAGTGGTTTATCGCACCCGTTTTCAAGTGGTGCCGTGGCATCGGCAGGGCGGCAAAGTGATCAGTGCGCACCTGCCCGCGCTGGGATGTCTGAACATTGTGGTGGCACGCAAACGAACATTCCCATTAACGCCCACCAAAGCGAAGAAGAGCTTAAACAAAGCGCAGGTCAGGCAAACGGTAAATGCCACGCGCCAGTTTCGTGAAGTAAAGGATCAGGACTCGACCTGATAGCCAACATCATCCTGGGTGGGATGACCGGCCGCGCTGCGCGCCAGTTCGTCGCAGCGTTCATTTTCCGGGTGACCGGCGTGGCCTTTTACCCATTCCCACTTGATTTCATGGTGGCTGAGCGCAAGATCGAGTCGCTTCCAGAGATCGACATTTTTCACCGGCTTTTTATCGGCCGTTTTCCAGCCGCGCTTTTTCCAGTTATGAATCCAGCTGGTGATGCCCTGACGCACATATTGACTGTCGGTGCTGAGCACCACTTCGCAGGGCTGCGTTAACGCTTCTAACGCCACAATCGCCGCCATCATTTCCATGCGGTTGTTGGTGGTGAGTCGATAACCGGCGCTGAACTCTTTTTCATGCGGGCCATAACGTAAAATGGCGCCGTAACCGCCGGGGCCGGGATTGCCCAGGCAGGATCCATCGGTGAATATCTCTACCTGTTTGCGCATCTCTGGTAGACTTCCTTCTGACAAAAAGCCAAGTCTGACATAAAACGAGCCCTATGAGCACTGCAAATAACCGCCAGATCGTCCTCGATACCGAAACCACCGGCATGAATATGATCGGTGTGCACTATGAAGGACATCGCATCATTGAAATCGGTGCGGTTGAGGTCATTAACCGTCGCCTGACCGGCAACAACTTCCATATGTATCTCAAGCCCGATCGGCTGGTGGATCCGGAAGCCTTTGGTGTACACGGTATTGCCGATGAGTTTCTTGCCGATAAGCCCATGTTTGCAGACATCGCCGATGAATTCCTGGAATACATCCGTGGTGCGGAGTTGGTGATCCACAACGCATCGTTCGATATCGGCTTTATGGACTATGAGTTTGGCATGCTGAAGCGCGACATCGGCAAAACCGACACCTTCTGTCAGGTGACGGATAGCCTGGCGATGGCGCGTAAAATGTATCCAGGCAAGCGCAACAGCCTTGATGCGCTCTGTAATCGCTACGAAATCGACAACAGCAAACGAACGCTGCACGGCGCATTGCTCGATGCCGAAATCCTGGCGGAAGTGTTCCTGATGATGACGGGCGGCCAAACTTCGCTGGCCTTTTCCGCGGATGTCGATCAGAACAGCCAAAATACCGGCGATAACATCCAGCGCATTGTGCGTCCGAGTTCAGGATTACGCGTGGTCAACGCCAGCGATGATGAGATCATCGCACATGAAAGTCGTCTGGATTTGGTGCTGAAGAAGGGCGGAAGCTGCCTGTGGCGTGCCTGAATGGGTTGAATTTGCGTGGAAAAGCAACGTTAAGTCGAAAAAATCGGCAAACGATTCATTCCCTCAGAAAAAGCATTGACGGTTCATAAGGCTGCCATTAATATTCGCCTCGTTCTCGACGGGGAACAAAGCGCGGAGCGGTAGTTCAGTTGGTTAGAATACCTGCCTGTCACGCAGGGGGTCGCGGGTTCGAGCCCCGTCCGTTCCGCCAATCATTAAAGAAGCCGATGCAGAAATGCATCGGCTTTTTGCTTTTTCAGGCTGGCATCGGCGCCAACCTGATCATCAGATCAATCCTTCTGCACCGCCACTTCCTGACGGTAAGTACCCACAGAGACTTCACGATCGGCGCGTGCCAGCCAGCGATAGCAACCCGCACCTAATGCCACACCAATAAACCAGCTGAAGTTTGCCACAGCATGCAGTGACGGAATAAAGCTAATCACCAGGCAAATACCTACCGACGGCAGCAGTGCAGCAATCGCTTTCGGGTTAAAGCCACCGCGATACCAGTAGCGTCCCTTTGGCGTGTCATCAAACAGGTCGTCCACGTAAACCTTGCTGCGCTTAATCAGATAGAAATCGGCCACCAAAATGCCAAACAGTGGGCCGATAAAGGAGCCCAGCACATCCAGCGTGTAATGAATCAACTCCGGTGACTGGAACAGATTCCATGGCGTCAGCAGTACAGAACCCACTGCGGCAATCATTCCGCCGGTACGGAAGCTGATTTTCTGCGGTGAGCAGTTTGAGAAGTCGAACGCCGGGGATACAAAGTTCGCCACGATGTTGATGCCGATAGTGGCGATAATCATGGTGAGTAAACCAATCGCGACGGCGACATCATTGCCAACCATGCTCACGGTCTCAATCGGATCGGTAATCATGCGGCCGAACAGCGACTGCGTACCCGACACGATCACCACGGTGACAATCGAGAACAGCAGGAAGTTAAACGGCAGGCCCCAGCGGTTACCCCGGCGGATTTCCCCCATGCTTTTGCCGTAGCGAGAGAAGTCACCAAAGTTGAGCAGTGGACCGGAGAAATAGGAGACCACTAATGCGGTGGCGGTGATCATCTGCCATGTTTGCTCACCAGTGCTCAACTGCTTGCTGGCCAGCGTAAAGGAGATACCATCAAAGCCGGTTTTGTATACAATCCAGCCCGCTAGCGCCACCATCACCACGTAGACAGCCGGACCCGCCACATCGATAAAGCGTTTAATCGCGCTCATGCCGTGCCAGAACACCATGGCCTGCAGGAACCACATCACACCGAAACAGCACCAGCCCAGTTGAGATAATCCCAGCCAGCTGCTTTGCGTCATGCCACTCAGTGAAGGGAAGAACTTCAGCAGCACCAGCATTAGTGCGTTGGCGGCTAAGTAGGTTTGAATGCCATACCAGGCGAAGGCGATCAGGCCGCGAATCACCGCGGGGATATTGGCACCAAACACGCCGAATGCCTGCCGTGAAATCACCGCGTAAGGTACGCCTGCCATCTGACTCGGTTTGGCGACGAGATTGGCACACAGCTGCACGATGCAGATACCCACTAAAAGACAAAGCAGTACCTGCCAGCTCGCCAGTCCCAGGGTAAAGAAGCTGGCGGCGACCACATAGCCGCCCATGCTGTGCACATCCGACATCCAGAAAGAGAAAATGTTATACCACGACCAATTCTGGTCGCGCGTTGGCGCCAGATCCTCGTTACACAGGCGTGGACTGTAGTGGGCGTTGGCTCCAGAGGCCACCCCGGAGGTCACTTCAGAATGATTTGGCATGAAACCTGCTCCTCTCACAACATGGGAAAATTAATCACAACGTGAAACGGTATTGCAGGATCCAGGCCAGAAATGATTTCTTGTATACAAAAAATTAATTTCACGTATACGATGTGCTGTGCACAGTCACTGACCGGAGCAGGTAATGAAGAGCGAAACAGGCCAGAAAACGGCGGCCGATCTGAATGATCGCGACGAACCCATCTATCAGGCGTTACTCACCGCCATTGTGGAACATCAGCTGCCACCGGGTAGTAAATTGCCAGAAGAGGCACTATCAGAAGTGTTTGGTGTGAGCCGAACCGGCATTCGCAAGGTGCTGCAGCGCCTCGCCGCGGTGCAAATGATCACCCTGTCGCCCAGGCGTGGTGCACAAGTGGCCACGCCGGGCGTTGATGAGGCGCGCGATATCTTTGCCACACGCAGCTTACTCGAGTGCGCCAATTTGCCCGCAGTGCTGGCTCACGTGCAGCCACCGCACCTTGCTGCCCTGAGCACACTCATTGAGGAAGAGCAGCAGGCACACGAACAGCACGATGGCGCAGCGGCAATTAGGCTCTCTGCGGCTTTTCATATTCAGCTACAGGCGATTTCCGGTAATCAGGTGCTGACGGATATGGTGACGCGCCTGACACAGCGCTCATCATTAGTGATTGCCGCCTATGGTGCGCCCTGGCAGCGCGGGTGTCGTTGCGATCATCATGATCGGCTGGTGGATCTACTGCGACAGAAAGATCTTCCCGAGCTCACCGCAGCCTTACAGCATCATTTCGAACATATCGTGGCGAGCCTGCATTTTGAGCGCAGCGGCGAAACGTTACCCGATTTCACCCGGTTATTTTCCGGTCACAATGGAACTGCATCATGAGCCTGATTCAGGTGATCAACCCCAATACCAGCCAGGCGATGACAGAAACCATCGGTGCAGCCGCGCGAGCGGTAGCGGCACCAGGTACTGAAATCCTGGCCGTGTGCCCGAGCGAGGGAGTGCCTTCGATTGAAGGGCATTTCGATGAAGCCATTGCGGCAATCGGCGTACTGGAACAAGTTAAGCGCGGCAAAGCACAGGGCGTGAGTGGCCACATTATTGCCTGCTTCGGCGATCCGGGGTTGCTGGCCGCGCGTGAACTGGCCAGCGGTCCGGTGATCGGTATTGCGGAAGCCGCGATGCACACGGCAACGCTGGTGGCGACACGCTTTTCAATCGTCACCACGCTACCGCGCACCCTGGTGATTGCCCGCCATCTGCTGCAGCAATATGGCTTTACCCATCATTGTGCGGCGTTGCACGCTATCGATCTCCCGGTGCTGGCGCTGGAAGATGGCAGCGGTGTGGCACAGGAAAAAGTGCGCCAGCGTTGCATCCAGGCGAAGCGAGAAGATGGCAGCGGCGCGATAGTACTGGGCTGTGGCGGTATGGCCTCACTGGCGCAAGAGCTGACGAAAGAGTTGGGCCTGCCGGTAATAGATGGTGTCAGCGCTGCAGTAAAAATGGTGGAATCGCTGGTGGCGCTCGGCTTTGGTACCAGCAAACACGGGGATTTAGATTACCCGATTGAAAAAGCGCTCAGCGGGGCATTTCAGCACCTAAACTAAGGGCTGGTTGGGGACTGACTAAGGAATTTACAGAATGAGTGATGTATCTGAAAAGAAAGAGTACAGCTTCAACAAAAACTACCCGCGTGACCTGATTGGCTATGCTAACCATCCGCCGCACGCACAGTGGCCGGGCAACGCGAAAGTGGCGGTGCAGTTTGTCCTCAACTATGAAGAGGGGGCAGAAAACAACGTGCTGCACGGCGATGCAGGTTCTGAACAATTCCTGTCCGATATCATTGGCGCCGCCAGCTACGCCGACCGCCATATGTCGATGGATTCTCTCTATGAATACGGTTCGCGTGCAGGCTTTTGGCGCATTCACAACGAGTTCCAGAAGCGCGGATTGCCATTAACGGTTTTCGGCGTGGCGATGGCGCTGGCGCGTCATCCGGAGATTGTGGACGCAATCAAAACCGCGGATTACGACGTAGTCAGTCATGGCTGGCGCTGGATCCATTATCAGTCGATGGATGCCAAAACCGAACGTCAGCACATGCAGCAGGCGGTGGATGTACTGCGCGATCTGTTTGGTAAAGCGCCCACCGGTTGGTATACCGGTCGCGACAGCCCCAACACCCGCCGCTTAGTGGTGGAGAACGGTGGCTTCAGTTATGACAGCGATTATTACGGCGACGATCTTCCGTTCTGGACGCAGGTGACGTGCCAGGATGGCACGGTGAAACCCCATCTGATCATTCCTTACACGCTGGAATGTAACGATATGCGCTTCGCCTCGCCGCAGGGTTTTAATACCGCCGAGCAGTTCTTTGTCTATCTGCGTGACACCTTTGATGTGTTGTATGAAGAGGGTGACACCGCGCCGAAGATGATGTCGATTGGCATGCACTGTCGACTGCTGGGCCGCCCGGGCAAATTCCGCGCCTTGCAGCGTTTCCTCGACCATATCCAGCAGCATGAGAATGTGTGGATTTGTACGCGCCAGCAAATCGCTGAACACTGGATGGAGACGCACCCGGCTCCTGCTGTTTAGCGACCTGCAATACTCCGCGCCGACACATTGGGCCGGTAAGACATGAACTGTCGTACCGGCCCTGACCACGCCAGTTAAGTCATACTGACGAGCATCGGTTTATCACGCTAGCTCATTAAACTCACCTGCGCCGCGACAATCCGCCAGCCGTAAGGCATGCGCACCCATGTTTGTTGCTGGCGACCAACCTTCTCCACGCCTTCACGCGTGAACTCAGTGCTGCACACCGCGTAGTCATCTCCAAAGGTGGTGATCACCGTATTACGTAGCGTGCGATCCAATCCCTTCGATGGACGGGCAGCGCGAAATGCACGGATCTCATCAATGCCATACAGATTTTCCCCTGCGCCCAAACGCACGGTGCGATCGTCGTGCCAGAACAACTCATCCAGCACATCAACATTGTTGCTAACCAGCGCTTCTTCATAGCGATAAAACGCTGCAGTCACCTCAGCCAGCACAGCAGGACGATCAATATGTTCAGGTGTCATGGTTACGCATCCATCAGGGTGGTTTGTGGCAGGGTCAACCCTTGCTGCTGCAGTGCCCAGGCGGCGCGCAGTGCAAGATGTTCTTTAAACGGTGCAGCGATTAACTGTAAGCCAATCGGTAATCCGCTGGCGGTTTGCAAAGGCACGGTACAGACCGGCAAGCCGAGGAAGGAAATCGGCTGCGTTAGCATGCCCATACTGGCGCGCGTCGGCAAATCCTGGCCGTTAATGTGAATCGTCTCTTGCCCAATGGTGGTGGCGGTGCAAGGGGTCGCCGGTGCAATCAGGACATCGAATTGTTCAAACAGGGGTAACACCTGCTGTTGGAAATGACGGCGGAAGCGCTGCGCCTGCACATACCACGCGGAAGGCAGCATCGCACCGGCCAGCAGACGCTCGCGAGAGTTTGGTTCGAATTGCTCGGGCATATTGCGCAAAGCGGGCAGATAGTGATTGCCGCCTTCTGAGGCGGTGAGGATAAAGGCTGCTGAGCGGGCAATTTCCGCGTTGGCTAACGTGACTTCTTCGCTGGCATCCAGCGCTTGTGCCACCATTTGCACGGCGGCGCGCGCTTCCTCGCTGCACCAGGTCGAAAAGAAACCGCCCAACACTGCGCTACGTATGCCTTCTGTGCCTTTTACTAATCCGTCACTGGCCGGGTCCTTCGCCTGCGCAGCCTGGAAAGCATCGCTGGCATCGTGACCTTGCAGCGCATCGTACACCAGACTCAAATCTTCCACCGAGCGAGCAAACGGACCGATATGATCGAGGCTGGCAACAAAAGGATGGCTGCCACTGCGCGATAAGCGACCAAAGGTCGGTTTGAGTCCATAGATACCGCACAACGAGGCTGGCACGCGGATCGAACCATTGGTATCGGTGCCCAGTGAGAAGTGCACCAGGCCTGACGCGACGGCCGCCGCCGAGCCACCCGAGGAACCACCGGCCACGCGGCTCAAATCCCGCGGATTATGGGTCGGGCCATAATGGGTGTTTTCGGTGGTAAAGCCGTAAGCATAGGCATCCATATTCAGCATGCCGGAGAGCAGTGCACCGGACTGACGCAGTTGACTCACCGCCCACGCATCTTCGCAGGCCGCTGCGCGTTCACTGAACAAGCTGGCACCCGCAAGGGTGCTGTGACCGGCAACATCAAACAGGTTTTTAACCGCATAAGGAATACCCGCCAGCACAGGCAATACTTGACCGCGCTGGCGTTGTAAATCGACCTGATCCGCCTCGCGCAACATACGCTGACCGGTGATTTCGGTCCACGCATTGAGCGCTGGATTGTGCTGTTCTATGGCGTTCAACGTCTGTTGCGCCACTTCACGGGCGCTAATATCACCTTGATTCAGCGCATGATTGAGCGCTTTGATGGATAACGATGCTAGTTTCATGGATGGAACACTCCTGCCACTTCCAGCCGGTCATCCAGCGGGAAAGCCATGAGCGGTTCAGCCATGGCGGCGATGCGATTGAACTGCACCAGCAATTCAGCGCGACGTGCTTCGTCCAGCTCCAGAGCCAGAATCTGTTCCATTTGAGCGATATAAGCCGCCCAGTCCGGTTGCGAATGCATGATGGTTTCCTTTAAAAGCCGGCTGCGCTGCCGTTGCTACGTGGATCGAAGGCACCTTCCAGCATGCCGTTATTGTGTCTGACGATGGCGCCAGCGTGGCCGACGACTTCGCTGAAATCAGGCAACAGCTCAACGTCATGGCCGAGTTCGCGCAACTGCTGCACCGTTTCTGCTGACATGCGCGCTTCGAGTTTGAGAGAGTCAGAGGATTGTCCCCAGGTTCGCCCCAGCAACCAGCGCGGTGCACTGACCGCCTGTTGCAGTGGCTGTCCCTGAATGACGTGGCGGGTAAAAATCGCCGCCTGCGTTTGTGGTTGGCCATCGCCCCCCATTGATCCGTAAACCATCGTGCGGCCATCTTTCAGGCGCGCAGCCGCTGGATTTAAGGTATGGAACGGTTGTTTACCGGGTTCCAGCGCCAGCAGATGGCCCGGTTGCAGGCTAAAGGCGGCACCACGGTTTTGCCAGGTAATGCCTGTGCCCGGCAGTACGACGCCGCTGCCAAATTCGTGATAGATACTTTGGATAAAGGAGACGGCTAAGCCGCTGCTGTCCATCACGCCCATCCACACGGTATCGCCGGGACCTCGTCCAGTTCCCCACGGTACGGCTTGCTGGTGGTTAATTTGCGCCGCCAGTGTGGCAAGGTGATCGGCATCGAGCAGTTCTTGCACATTGAAGTCGATGTGACGTGGATCGGTGATGTGTTTGTCGCGCAATGCAAAGGCTTTTTTGGTGGCCTCAACAATGCGGTGCACGGTTTGTGCCTCATCCGCCTCTGCCATGTTCAACCGGTCGGTGATGCCCAGAATTGCCAGCGATACCAAACCTTGCGTCGGTGGCGTCATATTCCAGATGTCGCCCTCGCTGTGTGCCAGATGTAACGGCGTGCAGCGGCGCGCGTGCTGTTTCTGAAGATCTTCCAGGGTGATCGGCATACCCAGCGCGGTCATCTCACGTGCCAGATGGTGGGCCAGCTCGCCACGATAGAAACTCTCCAGACCCTGTTCACTCAACACGCTAAGCGTATTGGCAAGCGCGGGCTGGGTAAAACGGCTCCCGGCGCCAGGTACGGTGCCGTCAGGCAAGAAGGTCGCAGCGAAGCCAGGCTGATCAAGCAATTCATGTTGCTTTGCGGCAGTGGCCGCAGCCTGCGATGCGGTAACAGGAATGCCATCGGCAGCATAGCGAATGGCGTCACGCAGTAAACGGGCTAACGGCAACGGCGCAGAACCTAGCTCTTCAGCCAGCGTTAACGCCTCCTGCCAGCCACTCACCGTGCCCGCTACGGTTAGCGCGGCTTTAGGACCGCGATGCGGAATGTGGCTTTCACCGTGATAGAAGTCGAGGTGGGCCAGCGAGCCTGCTGCGCCACTGGCATCGATAGCGATAGGATCGCCATTGGGCGGCACGACCAACCAAAAGCCATCGCCGCCCAAGCCGTTCATGTGCGGATAGACAACCGCGATAGTGGCCGCTGCCGCTACCATCGCTTCAATCGCGTTGCCGCCTTCGCGTAAAACCGCCAGTGCGCTTTCACTGGCGAGATGATGTGGGGTGACGGCCATGCCGAGCGGAGCCATGTTGCTCTGTATCATAGTGAACTCTTCATCATTGATTCTTTTGTAGGGAGGATTGGGTTAGTGGTCGCCGTAATGGAAGCCCCTACAAATCCGTGAGGTGATCTAAGCAAGAGCTGTTCCAGTTTTGGTCGGACATCAATGTGGATCGATTTGTGCTAGCTTGTGATGAAACGAAAGTTACAGGACCCATGATGAAACAGCTTGATGAACGCCTTCGCAGTCACTATCCGCAACTGTCGCCGCAGGAGCAGCGTATTGCTGATTTTGTGTTTGACCATTTTGATGACCTGATCAGCTACAACAGCGCAGAGCTGGCGCGGCTGAGCGGGGTATCGAAGGCGACAGTCAGCCGCCTGTTTAAACGTCTGGGCTATGAGAAATACAAGGACATGCGTGATGAGCTGCGTACGTTGCGTCAGAGCGGCATGCCCCTCACCGACAATCGCGATGCGGTGCAGGGCAATACCTTACTGTCGCGTCATTACAAGCAGGAGATGGCCAACCTGACGCAGTGGGTGAACAGCATCGACCCGCAGCAGTTTGGCGAAGTGATTCAGGCACTGGGTGCCGCAAAGCGGGTGTTTATTATCGGCATGCGTAACGCCTATCCGGTGGCATTGCACCTGCGTCAGCAGCTGATGCAGGCGCGTCCGCAGGTACATGTGCTACCGCAACCCGGCCAGACGCTGGGCGAGGAGCTGGTGGATATCACATCCGAAGATATCGTGGTGGTGATGGCCTTCCGTCGCCGTCCACGCATCATCCGCCCCCTGATGCAGCAGCTACAGCAGAGCAACATCCCGGTGCTGGCGCTGTGCGAGCCGCAGGCGCAGGGCATTATCACCCTGGCACACTGGCAGCTGTGCGCGCCGCTCGACAGCGTTTCGGCCTTTGATAGCTATGCCTCGGCGATGAGTCTGATCAACTTGCTGGCGAATGCACTGCTGCATGAAATGCTGTCGCAAGGTCGTCAGCGTATTCATCAAATTGCCGATCTTTATCAGCATCTGGATGAACTGGAACACCGATAGAGGGCACCACTTTGGTGCTTTGCACCTTTTTGGATCGGGTTTTTACGCGGGCTTAATGCCCGTTTTTATCGCCCCAAACTCCGTGTTTATTCGTTTTTCTTCCCTTTACTCCTCGCACCCTGCGGTTGGCACATTAGTTGCAAATCGTTTTATCAAGAATCTTTTGTTTCACGATAAACTCACCGGGGTGCATAATGAAAAAAGTTTTACTGGCAGTCGCAGGCGCAGCATTGCTGATGGCTCAGGTCGGCAGTGCGATGGCCGATCAGCTACAAGACATTCAGAAGCGTGGCGTCATCCGCATTGCGGTGCCGCAGGACTTCCCGCCGTTTGGTTCAGTTGGCACGGATTTGCAGCCGCAGGGCTATGACATCGACATGGCCAAGTACCTGGCAAAGGAGATGAAACTGAAGTTGCAGCTGGTCCCTGTTTCCAGCGCCAACCGCGTGCCGTATCTGCAAACCGATAAAGTGGATCTGGTGATCTCCAGCATGGGCAAAAACGCTGAGCGTGAAAAAGTGATCGATTTCACTCGCGCCTATGCACCGTTCTTCCTTGGCGTATTTGGTCCAAAAGGCGAGCCATTGAAAGATGCGGCCGCGTTAAGCGGTAAATCCATCGGCGTGACGCGCGGTGCAGTGGAAGACATGGTGTTGAGCGATGTGGCGCCAAAAGATGCGCAGGTGAAGCGTTATGAAGATAACAACACCACGCTGTCTGCTTACCTGTCAGGCCAGGTGCAATATGTCGCAACCGGTAACCTCGTGGTAGCGGCCATTGCGCGCCAGAACGCAGAAAAAGCACCGGTGCCGCAGTTCATGCTGAAAGATTCACCGTGCTTTATCGGTCTGAAGAAAGATGAACCAGCGCTGAAAGACAAAGTGAATGCGTTGATTGAGCAAGGCATCAAAGACGGTACGCTGAACAAGTTGTCAGAAGAGTGGCTGAAAGCCCCACTGCCAGCCAACCTCGGCGCATAACGCAATGATTGGGCAACTCAATTTTGCAGATCTCTGGCCGCACTGGCCAGAGTTGCTGGCAGGGCTGTGGGTCACGATTCAGATAACGGTTCTCGCCACGGTGGGCGGGGTGAGTCTGGGGATTCTCGGCGCGGCACTGCGCAGTGGTAAACCGAGCTGGGCGAGTCGCATCTGGGGCGTTTATGTCGAACTGATCCGTAATACGCCATTTGTGGTACAGCTGTTTTTTATCGTCTTTGGTTTGCCCAATCTTGGTCTGAAACTGACGGCGGGCGAAGCAGCGCTGCTGGCGATGTTGATTAACCTCGGCGCTTACAGCACCGAAATTATTCGTGCCGGCATTCAGGTGACGCCGAAAGGGCAATGGGAAGCGGGCCGTGTGCTGGGGTTGACCCGCACGCAGACCTTTATCCGCGTGGTACTGCCGCCGTCGCTGCAACGTATTTATCCGGCGCTGGTCAGCCAGTGCATCATTGTGATGCTGGGTTCATCGGTGGTGTCGCAGGTGTCGTACGAAGAGCTGACCTTCGCCGCCAACCTGATTCAGTCACGTACTTTCTTGAGTTTTGAAGTCTATCTGGTGACCACGTTGATCTACCTGGCGTTGTCGATTGCCATGCGACAGCTGCTGCTGGCGCTGGGGCGTAAATGGTTTGGAGCGCAGCCCGCATGACAACCTTTACTGACTGGGACATCCTGCGCAACCTGCTGCTGGCGGCGCGCTGGACGATTTTACTGTCGCTGGTGGCCTTTTTCGGCGGCACGCTGGTGACCTTGCCATTGCTGTTTTTGCGTCTGCTGAAACGCCCATGGCTGACGCGTTTGATTCGCTGTTACACCGAGCTGTTTCAGGGCACGCCACTGCTGATGCAGCTGTTCCTTGCCTTCTTTGGCGTCGGACTGTTTGGCATTGATGTGGCGCCCTGGACCGCCGCTTCGCTGGCATTAACCTTCTACACCAGCGCATTTTTGGTGGATATCTGGCACGGCAGTATTCGTGCGCTGCCGAAAGGCCAGTGGGAAGCCTCTCGCTGCCTCGGCCTGACTTTTGGTCAAACGCTGTTTCGCGTCGTGGCACCACAGGCGATTCGCATCGCCATCGCGCCGACCGTGGGCTTTGCCGTTCAGGTGATTAAAGGCACCGCGCTGGCATCGATTATCGGTTTCGTCGAGCTGACTAAAGCCGGCACTATTTTGAACAATGTGACGTATCAGCCCTTTAAGGTATTTGGCCTGGTGGCGCTGGGTTACTTCCTGATGTGTTATCCGCTGTCGCGTTACAGCCAGTACCTGGAGAAAAAATTCAATGCCGCTCATCACCATTAATCAGGTCCAGAAGTACTACGGCGACAACCACGTTCTGAAAGGTGTCGATCTGGATATCGACAACGGCGAGGTGATTTCGATCATCGGCCGCAGCGGCTCGGGCAAAAGTACCTTGCTGCGCTGCATGAACGGATTGGAAGGCTACCAGGAAGGCAGCATCAAACTCGGCGGTATGACGATCACCGACCGTGAATCACAGGCGCGTGAAATCAGCCGCTCGGTGGGCATGGTGTTCCAGAACTTCAACCTGTTCCCGCACATGACCGCGCTGGAAAACGTGATGCTGGCGCCGCGTCGGGTACTGAAGAAAAGCGAAACTGAATGCCGCGAACTGGCGACGCAGATGCTGGAAAAGGTCGGCCTTGGCGAACGCATTAACTACTACCCGGCCAATTTATCCGGTGGACAACAACAGCGCGTGGCGATTGCCCGTGCGCTGGCGATGCAGCCGAAAGTATTACTCTGTGACGAGATCACCTCGGCGCTCGATCCTGAACTGGTGGGCGAAGTGCTGAAGGTGCTGGAACAGCTGGCTGCCGAAGGCATGACCTTGATCCTCGTTACCCATGAAATGAACTTCGCCCGTGATGTGGGCGATCGCGTGGTGTTTATGCATCAGGGGCGCGTCTGGGAGCAGGGCGACAGCAAAACGCTGTTTGCCAATCCGCAGACCGCCGAGCTTAAACAGTTTATCTCCACCGTCCGTCTTTAAGTCTTCAAAAGGAATAGCACATGGATATCAGTCAGTTTTCGCAAATTAATCCACCACAACGCCTGCTGATGGGGCCTGGTCCTATCAACGCCGATCCGCGTGTCCTGCGCGCCATGTCGAGCCAGCTGCTGGGGCAATACGATCCGGCGATGACGCACTACATGAATGAAGTGATGGCGCTGTATCGTGGTGTATTTCGTACCGAAAACCGCTGGACCATGTTGATTGACGGCACCTCGCGCGCCGGTATCGAAGCGATTCTGCTCTCGGCTATCCGTCCGGGCGACAAAGTGCTGGTGCCGGTGTTTGGCCGCTTTGGTCATCTGCTGTGTGAGATTGCCCGCCGCTGCCGCGCCGAAGTGCACACTATTGAAGTGCCGTGGGGCGAAGTATTCACCCCTGACCAAATTGAAGACGCGATCAAAAAAGTGCAGCCACGCCTGCTGCTGACGGTGCAGGGCGATACCTCCACCACCATGCTGCAGCCGCTGGAACAACTCGGTGCCATCTGCCAGAAATATGGCGTGCTGTTCTACACCGATGCCACCGCTTCACTGGGCGGTAACGTGCTGGAAACCGATGCCTGGGGGCTGGATGCGGTCTCTGCCGGTATGCAGAAGTGCCTTGGCGGTCCGTCGGGCACTTCGCCGATTACCCTCAGCCCGCAGATGGAAGCGGTGATCCGCAAACGTAAGTGTGTGGAAGAGGGCATCCGTACCGCGGATCATCAGGATGGCGATGAGGAGATGATCTACTCCAACTATTTCGATCTCGGCATGATCATGGATTACTGGGGGCCGGAGCGTCTGAACCACCATACCGAAGCCACCACCGCGCTGTTTGGTGCGCGTGAGTGCGCGCGTTTGATGATGCAGGAAGGGCTGGATAAAGGCATTGCACGTCATAAGTTGCATGGCGAGGCGATGCTGAAAGGTATTCAGGGCATGGGCCTCGAAACCTTTGGTGACCTGAAGCACAAGATGAACAACGTCCTCGGTGTGGTGATCCCGCAGGGCGTGAATGGCGATCAGGTGCGTAAATTGGTGCTGGAAGATTTTGGTATTGAGATCGGCACCTCGTTTGGCCCGCTGCACGGCAAAGTGTGGCGCATCGGCACTATGGGCTACAACGCGCGCAAAGATTGCGTGATGCAAACCCTGAGCGCGCTGGAAGCGGTATTGAACCATGTGGGTTACCGTTCGACACAAGGCGCGGCCATGCAGGCGGCGTGGGATCATTACGGGAGCCACGCATGAGCAACAGCCTGATGACCGCCAGCGAGGCGCAGTCCGCCGCTGCCCGCGTCATGGCACGCTGCGATGCCCTGGCTGAAATCAGTGAAAGTGAGGATGGCCTGACGCGTGTCTATCTCTCGTCTGAACAGGTCCGCGCCAACGCCCGGGTGGCAGAATGGATGCAGGCGGCCGGCATGACCACCTGGCAAGATGCTGTGGGCAATATCTGCGGTCGTTATGAGTCTGCTGAACCCGGCGCACAGGCGCTGCTGCTGGGCTCTCATCTGGACACGGTGCGCAATGCCGGGCGCTATGACGGCATGTTGGGTGTGCTGAGTGCCATTGAAACCGTACAGTGGCTGCACGATCGTCAGCTGCGCTTACCGCTGGCGATTGAGATTGTCGGGTTCGGCGATGAAGAGGGCACACGCTTTGGCATCACGCTGTTGGGCAGCCGGGGTATTACCGGCACATGGCCCGAGAGTTGGGTAACGCATCCGGATGGAAACGGTATAACTGTGGCGGAAGCGATGCAGGATCTCGGTCTGGACGCTGCCAACATTTTGCAGGCGGCACGCGATGTCAACGACATTGCGGCTTACCTCGAGCTGCACATTGAACAAGGGCCGTGTCTGGAACAGGAAGATCTGGCGCTTGGCGTGGTGACCGCGATTAACGGCGCGCGTCGTTTGAATTGCAGCTTTATCGGTGAAGCGGGCCACGCTGGCACGGTGCCGATGACCCATCGTAAAGACGCACTGGCCGCCGCCGCAGAGTGGATGGGGTTTGTTGAACACACCACCGCCGAGCAAGATCCACAACTGGTGGCCACGGTCGGCACCCTGAGCTGTTTGCCGGGCGCAGTGAATGTTATCCCCGGTGAAGTGCAGTTTTCACTGGATGTGCGTGGGCCGCAGGATGAGCCGCTGGAGCGCCTGTTGTCCGTGCTGCTGACACAAGCCGAAGCGATTGCCTTGCGGCGTGGACTGACTTTTACCGCCAGCGAGTATTACCGTATTGCGGCAACCGCCTGTGATGCACGTTTGCAACAGGCGCTGAGCCACGCGGTGGAAACGGTGCAGGGCCGCAGCGTTTCTTTGCCAAGCGGCGCAGGGCACGACGCGATTGCGATCGCCGATCGCTGGCCTGTGGGTATGTTGTTCGTGCGCAACCATCGCGGTATTAGCCATCATCCAGCCGAGTCCGTGCAGGTAGCGGATGTGGCGCTGGGCGTGCAGGCTTATCTGCAAGCGATCAACGATCTGGCACAGGCTTAAGGAGCCGTTGCATGGAGTTAGCGGTGTTTAACGATGCCACGCCCAATGAGGCACACACAGCGATAGCCCACTGCGTGGCGATTCCTGACTGGCAGCAGGCGCTGGTGGCCGCACGGCCTTTCGCCGATGTTTCAGCGCTCTATAAGACCGCTGAAACGCTGGCAAAGCGCTGGCAAGGTGCCGAACTGGAACAGGCATTACGCGCGCACCCACGTATTGGTGAAAAAGCCGCGGGCGCGGGCAAAGAGGCAGTATTGTCACGCAATGAGCAGTCGGCGATGCAGCAGGCCGATGGCGCGCTGCAATTTGCCATGCTGGCGGGCAATCAATCCTATGAACAGCGCTTCAGCCGGGTGTTTTTGATTCGCGCCAAGGGACGCAGTGGCGAGGAGATGCTGGCGGAATTGCAGCGCAGGCTCAACAATGATGCAGAGACAGAGCAGCAGGAAGCGCTGACGCAACTGCGTGAAATCACCCTGTTACGGCTTAAGGAGAGCATTGTATGAGCACCATTACCACTCACATTCTGGATACCGCGCTGGGTAAACCCGCCATCGGCGTGGCCATATCCCTGGAGCAGAACAGCCCGGAAGGTTGGTTGCCGATCGCGGAGGGTGAAACCGATAGCGATGGCCGTATCAAGGATTTAACGCCTGAGCCGTTGGCGCCAGGCCATTATCGATTGACCGCAGAGATCGGTGACTATTTCGCTGCTGACGGACGCGATGCGCTGTACGTCAGTGCACAGATTGATTTTGTGATCGGTTCGGCAGGCAGCCATTATCATCTGCCGTTCCTGATCTCACCGTGGTCGTGGTCAACCTATCGCGGCAGCTAATTTAGTCACGGCCACCCTAAATGGCGGCCCTGCAAGACTCCAATGACTGCAGGGCGCGCATTTCGGTACACCTGGCTGCAAACAACACCTGTTTTGATGACTCATTCATGCACACTTGGCTGCAAACGTTACCTGTTTAATGACGCATTCATGCACACCTGGCTGCAAACGATACCTGTTTTGATGACTCATTCATGCACACCTGGCTGTAAACGACACCTGTTTTAATGACGCATTTATGCGTAGCCGGCCGCGAATGACACCTGTCTTAGTGACGAAATTATGCGCAATTGGCGATGTGCCCCTACTTTTTGTGCGCCATGTCACACGCTGCGCTTGAAAGACAGTAACTATCAAAACCTTCGGTTCATCCAAATATATTCTTTCACAAGGTACGGTTATCTTTACCGGACAATGTGAAGCAAACGGAGCCGAAAAATGAGCACGCACGACAATAACGATAATGCAGCAGCGTCAGGTAAGTGCCCCTTTCATCACGGGGCGTCTGAAGAAAAAAGCGTACTGGCACGTGGCGCGGGGAGCGGAACAACCAACCGCGACTGGTGGCCAAATATGTTACGTGTCGACCTGTTAAATCAGCACTCCAACCGTTCCAATCCCCTCAGTGAAAACTTCAACTACCGCGACGAGTTCAGCAAGCTGGATTACCCGGCGTTAAAAGCGGATATCCGCGCTATTCTGACCGACTCTCAATCCTGGTGGCCAGCCGACTGGGGCAGCTATATTGGGCTGTTCATTCGCATGGCGTGGCACAGTGCCGGTACTTACCGCACCGTGGATGGTCGTGGCGGTTCCGGCCGTGGGCAGCAGCGTTTCGCGCCCCTTAACTCCTGGCCAGACAACGTGAGCCTCGATAAAGCACGTCGCCTGCTGTGGCCGGTAAAACAGAAATACGGTCAGAAAATTTCCTGGGCCGACCTCTATATCCTGGCGGGTAACGTCTCGCTGGAAAATGCCGGCTTCCGCACCTTTGGTTTTGGTGCCGGGCGTGAAGACGTGTGGGAACCGGATCTGGATGTGGATTGGGGTAACGAAACTGAATGGCTGGCGCATCGCCACCCTGAAAGTCTTGCCAATGCGCCGGTGGGTGCCACCGAAATGGGCCTGATTTACGTCAACCCGGAAGGCCCGGAAGCCAGTGGCGATCCAAAATCAGCTGCGCCAGCGATTCGTGCCACCTTTGGCAATATGGGCATGAACGATGAAGAGATCGTCGCGCTGATTGCCGGTGGTCATACATTGGGTAAAACGCACGGTGCGGCTGCCGCCAGCCATGTGGGTGTTGATCCAGAAGCCTCGCCACTGGAAGCGCAGGGCCTCGGCTGGAGCAGCAGCTACGGCAGCGGTGCCGGTGCGGATGCGATCACCTCCGGCCTGGAAGTGGTGTGGACGCAGACGCCGACTCAGTGGAGCAACTACTTCTTCGAGAACCTTTTCAAATACGAATGGGTACAGACACACAGCCCAGCAGGCGCGATCCAGTTCGAAGCGGTGGATGCGGAAGCGATCATTCCAGACCCGTTCGATCCCGAGAAAAAGCGCAAGCCCACCATGCTGGTGACCGATCTGACGCTGCGTTTTGACGAAGAGTTCGGCAAGATCTCTCGCCGCTTCCTCAACGATCCGCAGGCGTTCAATGAAGCCTTTGCCCGCGCCTGGTTCAAACTGACCCACCGCGATATGGGGCCAAAAGCGCGTTACATCGGCCCTGAAGTGCCGAAGGAAGATTTGATTTGGCAGGATCCGTTGCCAGCGGCAACACATAAACCAGGCGCTGATGACATCACTGATCTGAAAGCAAAAATTGCGGCTTCAGGTTTAAGTGCTAGCCAACTGGTCTCTGCTGCCTGGGCATCTGCTTCCACTTTCCGTGGCGGTGACAAACGTGGCGGCGCCAACGGTGCACGTCTGGCACTGGCACCGCAAAACGGTTGGGCAGTGAATGCCAGCGTGATTCACGATGTGCTGCCAACCCTGCAAAAAATTCAGCAGGAGTCTGGTAAAGCGTCGCTGGCGGATGTGATCGTTCTGGCCGGCAGCGTGGGTATTGAAATGGCTGCCGCAGCGGCGGGTGTGGCGGTGCAAGTGCCCTTTACGCCAGGCCGTGTCGATGCGCGTCAGGACCAAACTGAGGTTGAGTCATTCGATGTGCTGCAACCGCTGGCTGATGGTTTCCGTAACTATCGTCGTATCGCAGGTGGCTCATCCACCGAAACCTTGTTGCTGGATAAAGCACAACAACTGACGCTGAGCGCACCGGAATTAACCGTGCTGCTGGGTGGTCTGCGCGTGCTGGGCACCAACTTCGATGGTAGTCAGCACGGTGTGTTCACCGATCGTGTCGGCGTACTGAGCAATGACTTCTTCGTCAATCTGCTGGATATGCGCACCGCATGGCGCGCTACCGATGAGAGCGCCGAACTGTTCGAAGGCCGCGATCGTGCCAGTGGTGCAGTGAAATACAGCGCCACGCGCGCCGACCTGGTGTTTGGTTCCAACGCCATCCTACGTGCACTGGCCGAAGTCTATGCCAGCAGCGATGCCAAACAGAAGTTCGTCAATGACTTCGTGGCAGCCTGGACCAAGGTGATGAATCTGGATCGCTTCGAGCTGTAATCAAACTCAAGCCGCAGCGTTCACACGTTGCGGCTTTTTCTGTTTAATCTTCGCGAAAGGCTTCGAAGGGTAGTTTAAAACGTTTTGCCAGCGCCGCTTTATGCTTATCCGTTAGCTTACGCTCACCTCTCAAAATACGGCTAACATAAGAACGCTGACCAATTTCCTGAATGAATGATGATTGGTTTAAATCGTGTTGATCCATCAATACACGCAGCAGCGCGATTCCGCCCGGCAGGGTTTTAACGCGTGCATTGAAGGCTGCAAACTCCGGCGCATGCTCTTCATATTTCGCGACTTTATCTGCCAGCATATCAATCAATGGATGAGAAGGCTGATGCTCAACCAAATACTCAACCAGCTCTAACGCTTGCTCATAATCTGCTTTCGATTGACTACCGCCAAGCAGGGGGACGGCTTTGATGAGGTTATCTGAGGCCTGAATAGCTTCGGCGATCATTCTTTGTTCTCCCGATAGAACTTAACCCATTTATCGTATTCAGCATGAGTACTGATGTGCTTAATGAAAATACGTCCAGCGATGAAGTCGGCAAAAAACATCAACCTAAGATTGTTGCCACCAATATTGATCACCCACCATTTCACCCGATACTTCATTCGATCCAGGCTTGGAAAAAAGTGCTTAAGTGCTTCAGGGTCGGAAAAATCTCTGCCATGTAGAGTCCGATAAGTGGCATCCAGTGCTGCTGCATCATTGGGGAAGCGTAATGCCGCTTCAGCAAACATCTTCCTTGAAATAACGTGCATCATTCCCTCGACATGTTCCAACATGGAAACATTGTAGTCGAAGATTGTCGTGTTTCCAATGTGGAAACAAAATAAAAAAAGAGTGATAAAGCCGCGTCAGAGAGACGCGGCAAGACATTTACTTCAACGTATACCCATCGGCATCGCGCCACGCTGGGAAGCGATCGCGGTAGGCTTGCAGATCGTCCAGTGACAGCTCCGCATCCAGCCGGGCGCGGGCAAAAGGTTCGCCAGCGGCGAGTATCTCACCGAGCGGTGAAATAATCCGGCTGTCTCCACTGTATTGATGGCTATTGCCGTCGCTGCCGACACGGTTACAACCAGCGACATACGCCTGATTTTCAATCGCACGGGCCATCAGCAAAGACTGCCAGTGCAGTGCACGTGGTGCTGGCCAGTTGGCAACATAGAGCGCCAGATCGTAATCATTGTGATTGCGTGAGAACACCGGGAAACGCAGGTCGTAACAAATCTGCGGCAGAATACGCCAGCCTCGCCAGGTGAACACTTCTCGTGTATCGCCCGCAACATAGTGCTCATGCTCATTCGCCATGCGGAACAGATGGCGTTTGTCGTATTGATGCACGGTGCCATTCGGCTCAACCAGCAGAAAACGGTTCACGGCGCCTTTTTCGGTCTGGATGGCTGCGCTGCCACCGACCAGCGCATTGCTGGTTTTCGCATGGCCGTGCAGCCATTCAATGACCTGTTGCTGTGGCAGCGAACTCTCCGCTGCTTCCATGGCAAAACCCGTGGTGAACATTTCAGGCAGCAGAATCAGATCGCGACCTTCAATGCCTTTCAATACGCCATCGAAGTGATGCAGGTTGGCTTCGCCATCCATCCAGCTCAGGGTTTCCTGCAGAACGGTAATTTTTAAAGCTGACATAAGCGCTCCGCTGCGGCGATAAGTGTCGCGGGTTGTTTGGCAAAGCACAGGCGAATCAGCTTGTGCGGGAACGGATCGGCACAGAATACCGACAGCGGAATGGCTGCCACGCCAACTTCTTTGGTTAGCCACTGGCAGAAACTGACGTCATCCAGATCGGAAATGGCGCTGTAATCCAGCAGCACAAAGTAAGTGCCTTCGCACGGCAACACCCTGAAGCGGCTACCCGACAATGCATCAACCAGGCAATCGCGGCGTTCGCGATAGAAGGCGGGCAGGTCACGATAGTGTTCTGGCTCCTGACGCAGCATGTCGGCAATCGCCAGCTGCGCCGGGGTATTGACCGAAAAAGTCAGATACTGATGTACTTTACGGATTTCGGCGCTGATCGCTGCTGGTGCAACACAGTAGCCCACTTTCCATCCGGTCATATGGAAGGTTTTGCCAAACGAAGAGACGGCAATGGCACGCTGGCGTAACTCGGCATGCGCTAACACGCTGGCGTGGCCCTCTGCATCAAAACAGATGTGTTCGTAGACTTCATCGCTTAGCACATAGATTTCCTGCTCAGCGATCGCCTGCCATAACTCGGCATAATCGCTTTTACGCCACACGGTCGCAGAAGGGTTGTGCGGCGTATTCAGAATCACTAAACGGGTTTTCGCGCTCAGCAGGCTGCGGAATTCGCTCCAGTCCACGCGGAATTCCGGTGGCTGCAATGCAATACGTTTCAGCACGCCGCCGGCCAGTTGAACAGCAGGCGCGTAACTGTCGTAGCTGGGATCGAAGCAGATCACTTCATCGCCCGGACGCACCAGCGCCGTAATGGCGGCATACAGCGCTTCGGTCGCGCCCGCGGTCACGGTGATATCGTTGTTAACATCGGGCGTGTGACCGTAAAGCTCAGCGGTTTTATCGGCAATCGCTTCACGCAGGGGTAACACACCGATCATCGGCGCATATTGGTTTGCGCCCTGGCTCACATGATAGGCCAGACGATCCTGTAAATATTGCGGGCCGTCAAAATCCGGAAAACCCTGTGATAAATTGATGGCGTTGAACTGCGCGGCAAGGGCGCTCATTTGCGTGAAAATCGTGGTGCCGAGTGCCGGTAATTTGCTCTCGGGAGTCAGGTTGAGCTGCGTCATTATTTAGTGGCCTTAAGCGCGAATGTCGATGCGGAGAAACCCTGTGTTGCTGCCACTCTACACAGGATGCTAATATTTGGCAATCGAGACGCTTAGACGTCTAAACCTATCAGCGGAGCCTCACCTTCACTATGACGGATTTTCTCCCACTGGAACATTTAGTGGCCGCCTGCCACTGGATTGGCGCAAAAGGCTGGGCACCCGCTACCGGCGGTAACATGTCGGTGCGTCAGAACGCGGAATACTGCCTGCTCAGCGCATCGGGTAAAGATAAAGGTAGCCTGACACGTGATGACTTCATTCAGGTTGAGATCGCCACCAACAGCGTGCCTTCCGGGCGCAAACCGTCGGCGGAAACCGGGCTGCATACCTTAATTTATCGTCTGTTTCCGCAAGCGGGTGCCGTGCTGCATACTCATACGGTGAACTCCACTGTGTTGTCGCGCGTGGAGCGTGGAAGCGCATTACTGCTGAGCGGTTATGAGATGCAGAAAACCCTCGCGGGCCAGGAGACGCATCTCAATACCGTTGCGATTCCCCTGTTTGATAACGACCAGGATATTGATGCACTGGCGCAGCGCATTGAAGCGTTTGCTGCCGAGACGCCGTTGCAGCATGGCTTCCTGCTACGTGGCCATGGCTTAACCTGCTGGGGCAAAGACGTCAACGAAGCGCGCCGCCACCTGGAAGGGCTGGAATTCCTGTTTGAATGTGAACTGCAACGTCGACTGCTGGAGACCCAATGATTCGCGCGATTGTTACTGATATTGAAGGCACCACCAGTGATATTCAGTTTGTGCACAATGTCCTGTTTCCTTATGCACGTCAGCATCTGGCAGCCTTCGTGCGGGATAACCAAACGGATGAGAAGGTGGTTGCGGCGCTAAACGCAGTGCGTGAAGAGTCAGCGGCGCCACAAGCATCGCTGGATGACCTCATCGCCACGCTGATCGGTTTTATCGATGAAGATCGCAAATCGCCCGGTTTAAAAGCGCTGCAGGGGATGATCTGGCGTGCGGGTTACGTTGAAGGTCAGTTCACCGGCCATCTTTATCCCGATGTGCTGCCTGCTTTTGAACGCTGGCAGCAACAGGGGATTGCTCTGTATGTTTATTCCTCGGGATCGGTGCCTGCGCAGAAACTGTTATTTGGCTACAGCGATGAAGGTGATTTAACCTCGCTGTTTAGCGGCTATTTTGATACCGCGGTGGGCGCCAAGCGTGAAACCCAGTCGTATCACAACATCGCCGAACACATTGGCCTGGCACCCTCTTCGTTGCTGTTCCTGTCAGATATCCATCAGGAACTGGATGCCGCGGCACAAGCAGGCTGGCACACATTGCAGTTAATTCGTGGTGAGGCCGATAACGCCAGTCGCCATCACCAGGTAAACGATTTTTCGCAGATTAATCCGGAGTCGATTTAACATGAGTGCACTGACAATTTTTAGCGATACCGAATCCAGCCAGCCACTGTGGCACAGTACCGATGCCGAGGCGATTCGCGAGCGCCTGAACGCCAAAAACGTTCGGTTTGAGCGTTGGGAAGCGGATCGCGATCTGGGTAACGACCCTGACGCTGAAACGGTGATTAAAGCCTATCAGCACGCGATCGATCGTCTGGTGGCAGAGAAAGGCTATCAGAGTTGGGATGTGTTGAGCATGCGTGCTGACAATCCTAACAAGCAGGTGTTGCGCGAGAAGTTCCTGAATGAACACACGCACAGCGAAGATGAAGTGCGTTTCTTCGTCGAAGGGTCTGGTCTGTTTTGCCTGCATATTGGCAATGAGGTTTACCAGATTCTATGCGAGAAGAATGATCTGATTTCAGTACCTGAAGGCACGGCACACTGGTTTGACATGGGCTCTGAACCGCACTTTACTGCGATTCGTATTTTCGATAATCAGGAAGGCTGGATCGCCAACTTTACCGGCGACAAAATTGCGGATGCTTATCCTCGTCTGGCATAACGCGCTGTGCGCGTAAACCCGCACACGACAAAATGGAATAAGCCATTGAAAGGTCACTCTTCAGGGTGCATCTGACAACATAGGGCTCGTCCTCATAAGGTCGCCATTGATGGCGACCTTTTCAATTCTGGCGCACCGTAAACACAGGATGCGCCATCTGGCGCACCCTTAAGGCTGAAAAATTCCTTCCTTAACCTGCTCTGGCGTCACGACGCCGGTATCCAACACCCAACCACTGATCAGTGCAGCTGGGGTGACATCAAATGCCGGATTGAAGACCACCGCGTTATCCGGTGCCCACTGCACACTACCAAAACTGCCGGATACGCCGGTGACTTCACTGGCTGCACGCTGCTCAATCGGGATGGCATCGCCGTTCGGGCATTGACGATCCAGCGTGGTGTGCGGCGCCGCCACATAGAACGGAATGCCGTGATAGTGCGCCAGTACCGCCAGGCTGTAGGTGCCGATTTTGTTCGCCACGTCGCCGTTAGCGGCAATGCGGTCTGCGCCGACCCAAATCGCATCGACCACGCCGCGCGCCATTAAACTTGCAGCCATCGAATCGGTGATCAACTGGTAGGGAATGTGCAGCTCGCCCAGTTCCCACGCGGTTAAACGACCGCCCTGCAGCAGTGGTCGCGTCTCATCCACCCAGACGTTTTTCACTAATCCTTGCTGATGGGCATGCGCAATCACGCCCAGTGCTGTACCCACGCCTGCGGTGGCGAGACCGCCGGTATTACAGTGCGTCAGAAGCTGGCTGCCCGGCTTGACCAGAGCGCTACCGGCGCGGGCAATGTTGTCACACAGCTGCTTATCTTCTGCCACCAGCCGCAGCGCTTCGGCGCTCAGGGCGTTGATGTGATCGCTCTCCGCCAGCGCAATCTTCATCCGATCCAGATTGTTCATCAGGTTGACGGCAGTTGGGCGCGATGCACGCAACACCTCCAGCGCTTCCGCCAATGCCGCGCGGGTGACACCTTGCTCGCCCAGCAGCGCCAGCAGCAAGCTGGCTGAAAGGCCAATCAGCGGGGCGCCGCGCACGCGCAGCGCATGGATGTGATCAACCAACTGCGTCACAGTGTGCGCAGGCAGCCAGTTTTGTTGTTGTGGCAGCGCTTGCTGGTCGAGGATCCACAGTTGATTATCGCGGACCTCAAGACTGGTGGTACGAAGTGTTTGCATGGTGTGAAATCCCTGTTGCGTTAATAGCGGCTATTGTGCCAACATGCGTGACGGATGTATAGACGTCCAAACGGCTTATTACTATCGAATGTCGAGGAACAGGCAATGTCGCAATACCGTACCTTCACCGCTGCTGATGCGGTGGAATATGCTAAAAAATTTGGCGGTGTGGACGATCCGTCAGCGCTGGTCAGCGCAGAAGAGATCGGCGATGGCAATCTCAACCTGGTGTTCAAGATTTTCGATAACCAAGGACAGAGCCGCGTGGTGGTGAAACAGGCACTGCCCTATGTGCGTTGCGTGGGTGAGTCCTGGCCGTTAACGCTGGATCGCGCGCGCCTCGAAGCGCAGACGCTGGTTGAGCACTATAAACATTGCCCAGAGCACACGGTTAACGTCACCCATTACGATGCCGAACTGGCGGTGATGGTGATGGAAGATCTCTCCAGCCATCGCATCTGGCGCGGCGAGCTGGTGAAAGGGGCTTACTACCCTGAAGCGGGGCGTCAGCTGGGCGAATATCTGGCGCAGACGCTGTTCCATACTTCTGATTTTTTCCTGCATCCGCACAAGAAAAAGGCCGAAGTCGCGCGTTTCATCAACCCGGAAATGTGCGAAATCACCGAAGACCTGTTCTTCAACGATCCCTTTATCGATCACGAGCGTAATAAATACCCGGCGGCACTGGAGCCGTTGGTGGTCAGCCTGCGCACTGACGATGCGCTGAAAATCGCGGTGGCCGGGCTGAAGCACCGCTTCTTTGCGGATGCCGAAGCGCTGCTGCACGGCGATGTGCACAGCGGCTCAATTTTCGTGGCCGATGGTAGCCTGAAGGTGATCGATGCGGAGTTTGGCTATTTCGGTCCGATTGGCTTTGATGTCGGCAGCGCGATTGGTAATCTGCTGATTAACTACTGCTGCCTGCCTGGCTTGCTGGCCCCGCGTGAAGCGGCAGAAGGGCGTGAACGTCGTCTGAGCGATGCGCATGAAGTCTGGACGCAGTTCTCCAGCCGCTTCCTTGAACTGGCACACGCCAAAACCTCTGATGTGGCGCTGGCGTATCCGGGATATGCGGAAGCCTTCCTGCGCAAAGTATGGAGCGACACCATTGGTTATTGCGGCACGGAACTGATTCGTCGCACTGTGGGCATGTCTCACGTGGCCGACTTCAAACAGATCGCCGATGAGACCATGCGGACAGAATGCATTCGCAGTTGCATCACGCTGGGCCGTACGTTGATTCTCGCTGCAGATCATATTGCGGATGTCGACGCGCTGATTGCGCGCATTCGTCAGGCGGGGTAAGTCAGGCTTCAATCTTATAACCGTGCCATTTACTGCGCGCTTTGGCCGCGAAACCGCTATGTGTATGCGGGATAAGTTATGCCTGGCCCCATCAAAAAAGCCTCCGTCAGGAGGCTTTTTCGTGTTACGCGGCTTCACTGGCGCGCGTGGCGCCTTTATCCTGCGGCTTCGGTGAGGCCAGTGCCTCCGGCACAAACTCATCGACGTTGATGGCTTTGAGACGGCTGGCTTCAGCGCGCGTCAGTACTTTGGCTTCGTTCTCATCGATCCAGCCCTCTTTCAACGCACGCTGTGCCAGCGCATCCAGACGGGTAAACGACAGATGTTTTTTCTGCTGCTGGCAAAGACGTTCATGAATCACTTCTGCGGCCATCACATCCTGCAGTGCCTGCTCCAGTTGGCCTGCTGGATTGTGTTCGCTTGGCGTCAGGTACATGCCACGGCCCAGACGAGTACGGGTGGCTGATGGCAGTTGCAACAGCTTCGCCAGTTTATGATCCAGTTTGTCAGACGGTGCCGGGCAGTGTTTGCCACCGGCGAAAATCACCATGCGCAGCGCGCCTGCCACCAGACGATTAGGGAAGTTACGCAGCAGGTCATCCATCGCCACCTCAGCCTGATGCAGCGCATCCTGCACGCCCCAGTGCACCAGTGGCAGATCGGCTTCATTGCGGCCTTCATCGTCAAAGCGTTTCAGGGTAGCAGAGGCGAGGTACATCTGGCTCAGCACATCCCCCAGACGTGCTGAAATACGTTCACGACGTTTCAGGCTGCCGCCTAACACCGCCATCGACACATCTGACAGCAGTGCCAGGTTGGCGCTCAGGCGGTTGAGCTGCTGATAGTAGCGGCGCGTCACGTCGCGGGTTGGCGACGCGCTGGTGCGGCCGCCGGTTAAACCGAGCCACAGACTGCGCACTTTGTTGCTACCGACATGGCCAATATGGCTGAATAGGGCACGGTCAAAGGCCACCAGATCGTTTTTAGCCGCCGCGTTCATCTCTTCCAGCACCCATGGATGGCAGCGAATCGCGCCCTGGCCAAAGATGATCATGCTGCGTGTCAGGATATTGGCGCCTTCAACGGTAATCGCAATCGGTGCGCCCTGGTAAGCTCGCGCCAGGAAGTTGTTGTCGCCCAGCATAATGCCTTTACCGCCGGCGATATCCATCGCATCGATAATGGCGCGCTGGCCGCGGTGGGTGCAGTGATACTTCACGATAGCGGACAGCACCGCCGGTTTTTCACCCAGCATAATGCCGCTGGTGATAAGCGTAGCCGCCGCATCCATCACGTAGGCGTTACCGGCAATGCGTGCCAGTGGTTCTTCGATCCCTTCCATTTTACCGATAGAGACTTTGAACTGACGACGGATATGCGCATAAGCACCGGTTGCCAGCGCAATGCTCTTCAGGCTACCGGTCGAGTTGGAAGGCAAGGTGATGCCGCGACCGACTGACAGGCATTCAACCAGCATACGCCAGCCCTGACCGGCCATCGACGGGCCACCGATGATGAAATCGATCGGCACGAAAATATCTTTACCGCGTGTTGGACCGTTCTGGAACGGCACGTTAAGCGGGAAGTGGCGATGGCCAATCTCTACGCCCGGCGTTTGCGTCGGGATCAGGGCGCAGGTAATGCCCAGCTCTTCAGTCTCACCCAGCAGATGATCGGGATCGGAGAGTTTAAAGGCCAGGCCGAGCACGGTAGCAATCGGTGCCAGCGTAATGTAACGCTTGTTCCATGTCAGGCGCATGCCCAGCACTTGCTGACCTTGCCATTCGCCCATGCACACCACGCCAGTATCCGGAATGGCACCCGCGTCAGAACCCGCTTCCGGGCTGGTCAGCGCGAAACACGGAATTTCATCACCGCGTGCCAGACGCGGTAAATAGTGATCTTTCTGCTCATCGGTGCCGTAATGCTGCAACAGCTCGCCTGGGCCGAGTGAATTAGGTACACCCACGGTGATCGCCAGGATACCGGAAACACCCGCCAGTTTTTGCAAGACGCGCGCCTGAGCATAGGCGGAGAATTCGAGGCCGCCATACTCTTTCTTAATGATCATGGCGAAGAAGCGATGCTGCTTGAGATACGCCCACAGTTCCGGCGGAAGATCGGCCAGTTCGTGAGTGATCTGGAAATCATTCGCCATACGACAGGCTTCTTCGACCGGCCCTTCGAGGAAGGCTTGTTCCTCTTCCGTCAGACGTGGCTGCGGATAGTTGTGCAGTTTCTGCCAGTCTGGCTTGCCACGAAACAGATCGCCTTCCCACCAGGTCGTACCGGCATCAATCGCTTCCTTTTCCGTACGCGACATCGGCGGCATCACTTTCTGGAAGCTGTGCAGCGCAGGTTTGGAGAACATACTGCGACGCATGGCAGGCAGGTTGAAGGGCAGCAGGATAATCGCCAGTGGCAGCAGCAGCCACGGCGTCCACAGGCCTGCAGCAGCCAGCCCGGCAGTCCATAGCAACAGGACTGCGCTGCTGAGACGCAGCGAAACTTGATGGTAGAAGAGGGCGCTAATGACAATCAGCGTCGCGACAATCGAGGCAAGCAACATAATGAACCGCTCCGTAAGTTGTAAGAGGTCTGACCTGTTATAAGATAAGGTTTAGAGCAGTGGCTGCTTTTTAGCAATCTGTTTACATCGCAATTACAACGGAACTCACAAAATCGCACTCTCTGGACACCAACAGAGCAGGAACGGCAAAGCCTGAGCATTTTTCCCCGATGCAGGCGCTTTGCGGCTTTGTCCCATTCCGTTAAACTTGCAGGGTAAATCTTTCCTCTAAAGGACATCCCTATGTATCAGGACATTATTCGCTCAGAACTTAATGAAGCAGCCGATACGCTTAATAAGTTCCTGAGTGACGAAGCGAACATTCACGCGATTCAGCGCGCGGCAGTCTTGCTGGCAGACAGCTTCAAAGCAGGGGGCAAAGTGCTTTCCTGTGGCAACGGTGGTTCTCACTGTGATGCGATGCACTTTGCTGAAGAGCTGACGGGGCGCTACCGTGAAAATCGTCCTGGCTACCCGGCGATTGCCATCTCTGATGTGAGCCACCTTTCCTGCGTCAGCAACGATTTTGGTTATGACCATGTATTCTCGCGCTATATCGAAGCCGTAGGCCGTGAAGGTGATGTGCTGCTGGGCCTGTCCACTTCAGGCAACTCGGCGAACATCATCAAAGCGGTCGAAGCGGCACGCGCCAAAGGGATGAAAGTGATTACCCTGACCGGTAAAGATGGCGGCAAAATGGCAGGCACAGCGGATATCGAAATTCGCGTACCGCATTTTGGCTACGCTGACCGCATTCAGGAGATTCACATTAAAGTGATTCATATCCTGATGCTGCTGATCGAAAAAGAGATGGTTAAGTAATGACGCGTCACTCCTGCTCACGCGGGAGTGCTGACTTAAGGCGGTTGCTATGTGCGAATTGCTCGGGATGAGCGCCAATGTCCCCACGGACATCTGTTTCAGTTTTACCGGTCTGGTGCAGCGTGGCGGCGGAACCGGGCCACATAAAGATGGCTGGGGCATCACTTTCTATGAAGGAAAAGGGTGCCGCACATTTAAAGATCCTCAGCCCAGCTTTAACTCACCGATCGCCCGCCTGGTGCAGGAATACCCGATCAAATCACATTCCGTGGTCGCTCATATCCGCCAGGCGAATCGTGGTGAAGTGTCGCTGGAAAACACCCATCCGTTTACCCGCGAGCTTTGGGGACGTAACTGGACCTACGCGCACAACGGGCAGTTGAAAGGTTACAAACAGCTGGAGACCGGGACTTTCCGGCCCGTTGGCGAAACGGACAGTGAGAAAGCGTTTTGCTGGATCCTGCATAAGCTGTCTGAGCGTTATCCGCGCACTCCGGGCAACTGGCCGGCGGTATTTCGCTACATTGCTGAGCTAGCGGCTGACATGCGCGAGAAGGGCGTGTTTAACATGCTGCTGTCGGACGGCCGTTATCTGATGGCGTTCTGCTCGACCAATCTGTATTGGATCACTCGGCGTGCGCCTTTTGGCAAAGCCAAGTTGCTCGATCAGGATGTAGAAATTGATTTTATGCAGCAAACAACGCCGAAGGACGTTGTGACAGTGATTGCGACACAGCCGCTGACAGGAAATGAAACCTGGCACCGGATAGTGCCAGGCGAGTGGGCATTATTTTGCCTGGGTGAGCGCCAGGAATGACTTCGAGGCAGCATCCGGTGTAGAAATCACCGGCGTGCTGTTCACCGCATATTGACCCGTCGTCGTCACGTTAACCGTTGGCGGTATGTGGTACTTCTCAAAGTACGCATAACCCGGCTGCAGTTCACGCCAGAAGTTGATGTACGTTGAGTAGCGATGACGCTGCATGTTGCTATCGGTCATATGGAACGGATAGATATTGATCTGTACATCCTGCTGACCGTTGCGCAGCGCAGCGTTGACGTAGGTAAAGATCTCATCCATTGATGCGTTGGTCATGGCGTAGCAGCCAATTGAGACGCAATCACCGTGAATCATCAAATAGTTACCGTCATAGCCTTTATCACGATCGTATTGATTCGGGAAGCCGGTATTAATCGCGCGGTAGAAACGGCTGTCCGGTTTTAACTGGTTCAGCTTAACGTTATAAAACCCTTCCGGACTTTTAAAATCGCCCTGACGACGCTTAGGCCCTAAACCGCCAGAGAAATTACAAATGCGATAGCTGTCCAGCAGACGATATTCATTACCGATTTTGCCGTACAGTTCCAGCGTACGCTCTTCCTTGAAGATCTGAATAAAAACAGGGGTGCCAAGTAATTGTTTCTTTAACTCTTTGCTCACCGGTGCCGACAGTTGCGTTGGCTCTGGCGAAATGGCCCAGCTAAGGACTGGCATAAGAATCATCGCAAGCCACAATGCGATTCTGCCCATTCTGTGTGTACCTTGAAGTGAAGAGAGACGATGACGCTGAGCGTCTTGGTATTGCATTATCGGAAATATCCGCTACCGCAGCGCAACATTAACATTGTCTGAGGTTTAATCAAGACAGTCTCCGTGAAAATGGTGCAATCCTAAAGGGATTACGACCAGAATTTTGTAAACTTTAATTCGTCGCTCAACAAATATTGCCGAAGTTTTTTACTGCTGTATACTTATCCAGTGTTCGGAGGGCGTATGCGCAAAATCATTCATGTCGATATGGACTGCTTTTTCGCGGCCGTTGAAATGCGCGACGATCCTTCATTAACGGATATTCCTATCGCCATTGGCGGCAGCCGGGTGCAGCGTGGCGTTATCAGCACCGCCAACTATCCCGCGCGCAAATATGGCGTGCGCAGCGCAATGCCGACGGCAATGGCGCTCAAGCTCTGCCCGCATCTGAAATTACTGCCTGGACGCTTCGAAGCCTACAAAGAGGCGTCACGCCAGATCCGCGATATTTTCGCACGCTACACCCCATTGATTGAGCCCTTATCACTGGATGAAGCGTATCTTGATGTCACCGATAGCGAGCATTGTCAGGGCTCAGCGACGCTAATGGCGCAGGCGATACGTGCCGATATCCTGCGCGAAACCGGTTTAACCGCCTCGGCGGGCATTGCGCCGATCAAATTCCTCGCCAAGATTGCCTCCGATTTGAATAAGCCCAACGGGCAATACGTCATTACACCGCAAGTGATGCCGGACTTTTTACTGACGCTGCCGTTGAGCAAAATTCCTGGCGTAGGAAAAGTGGCGACCAAAAAACTGGAAGAGATGGGACTACGCACCTGCGCCGATGTGCAGAGAGCCGATCTCGCCCTGCTGCTGAAGAGATTTGGTAAATTCGGCCGCGTGCTCTGGGAGCGCAGCAACGGCATTGATGAGCGCGATGTGGTGGTGGAGCGCGAACGCAAATCGCTCGGTGTCGAACGCACGCTGATGGAAGACATCCACAGCTGGGAGCAGTGTCTGGCCATCATTGATTATCTCTATGCTGAGCTGGAGCGACGCCTGACAAATATCCGGCCCGACAAGCAAATTGCGCGTCAGGGCGTGAAGCTCAAATTTAATGATTTCCAGCAGACCACGCAGGAGCATGTTTGGCCGGTGCTGAACAAGGATGACATGATCGCGGTGGCGCGGCAGGCATGGGATGAACGGCGTGCCGGACGCGGCGTGCGGTTAGTGGGATTGCATGTGACGCTGGTGGATCCGCAATTGGAGCGGCAGTTGGTGTTGGGTTGGTAAAAACGGCGATTTCATCAGCGTGATGCTGGTTAGCAGCGATAGGTCAGCCCGACCGCCGCACAGGCCATTTCTGATACCCATAAAAAAAGCTGCCATTTAAAATGGCAGCTCTCCTTGAGTATGGTCTTAGCTAACCAGCATGGCGGCTTAAGCGCCGCCATATTCGGCCGCTAAATCACTTCTTAGCGTACTTCGCTTCCAGTGTGGCAAACCACGGCGCAACAAAATCGTTGTTCACACCCCAGCCTGGAATGATCTTGTTCAGGGTTGCCACGTTAATCGCCCCTTGTTGGCTGTTCAGCAACTGCTGCGAAATGGAAGACGCCTTAAACTCGTAGCTTGCCGGAGTGGCTTCACCCGCGATTTTATTGGCCACTAAGCGCATATTGACCGCACCGATGGTTTTTGGATCGACCGCGACCGTCTGCACCCATGGACTGTTCTTCTCATGCATCAACTGCAAGTCCTGGTTGGATACGTCAATACTGTAGATTTTGATTTCAGTACGACCATTCTCCTGCAGCGCTTTGTAAGCACCCTGACTGAATGCGTCCCACGATGCCCAAATCGCATCTATTTTGCCTTTTGGATATTTTGCCAGGATCGCACCCACTTTGTTGGCGGTGTCGCCCTGTACATCGGTAGAAACTGCGCCAATGGATTCCAGCTGATGAATGCCTGGATTCTCTTTCAGTAGTTTCTCATACACCACCTGGCGACGTTCCTGTGGCGGGAAGCCTGCGACCCACAGTTTGATGATGTTGGCTTTACCATGGAAATCACTGATCAGCTGACCCAGTGACGCCTGCGCCAGTGAGGCATCATCTTGCGCAGTGACGGTCACGCCATTGATCGGCGTATTCACCGGGGTATCAAAGACGGACAGTTTGATCCCTGCATCGACAATGTGTTGCACCAGCGCGGTGGAGTAGGGTTCTTTGCCGTGAGAGAGAATGATGCCATCGTATTTCTGGCTGATCGCCTGATTAACGAAGTCCTGGAAACGCGCATCATCGCCATTACTCAGGAAAGTACTGACTTTAAAGCCCAGTTGACGACCTTGCTGAATGGCACCGGCAATAAACTGTGTGGTGTTATCGTCTGAGCCCAGGTTACGGATGATGGCGATACGAACCGGACCTTCGTGATTCGCAATCGCAGCAGGGACCGGGGTAACCGTATCGGCAAAGGCAGCGCTGGCGTTCAGCAGGCTTAATGCCAGCAGCGAAAGGGTAATTTTTTTCATTAGAATCTCTTTCTCAGTAAACGCGCCTTAGCGGCGCTGAATGTAGGTAATTGCCAGTGCCAGAGCCAGCACCAGGCCTTTGATAATGTCCATGGCGTAATAAGGCACGGACAACATCACCAGCCCGTTCTGCAACACACCAAGAATCACCGCGCCCACCAGCGTACCGAGCGCGTTAGGTTTGCCGGAACCGGCCAGCGAGAAGCCGATCCATGCCGCGGCAACGGCATCCATCAAATAACCGCTGCCGGCATTCACCTGGGAAGAACCAATACGTGATGCCAGCAAGATACCGCCCAGCCCAGCCAGCAGGGATGCGAGTACATAGGCCAGAACGCGATAGCGCGTGGTACGAATACCGGAAAGTCGTGCGGCTTCTGGATTGCCCCCCAGCGCGTACATGCGACGGCCATGTTTGGTTAACGACAGTGCCAATTGCGCCACAATCGTCACCACCAGCATGATGATGACAATGGTCGGCACCTGACCCAGCAGACCGAACGCTGCGGGGATGGTGCCTTCCGCCATATCGCCGCTTGGCATCACCATATTCTCGGTAATCGAACCGCCGAAGCTGTAAGTCATCGCCACGCCCTGAATCACAAACAGGGTTGCCAGCGTAGCCAGCATGTCGGGAATGCGCAGAATCACGATCAGGACGCTGTTGAGCAGCCCCACCAGGGTGCACAGCAGGAGCGTAATGATGATCGCTTCGGTGGTGCCAAAGCCGTGCCAGACAAACAGCGAAATCACCAGCGCATTGGCCAGTGAGGCCGTTGAGCCCACCGACAAATCGAAGCCGCCGATGGTCAGCGAAATCGACACGCCAATCGCAATCACCGTGACGATAGCAATCGAACGCAGGATGTTGATGATGTTGGTGGGCTCGAGGAAGCTGTCCGATGCCAGGCCAAACCCGGCGATCAGGATCACCACGGTCAGCAACATGCCCCATTTATAGAGAAAATCGAATAATTTATGACGCAGAGAAGGCTGCGGGTTCAGGGATAGTTCTTTGCTGCTCACGCAGGGGTTCCTCCGGTGGAATAAAGCAATAGCATCTCTTCAGTGGCCTCACGACCTTCCATCTCTGCCACAATGCGCCCATCCCAGAGCACACAAATACGATCACATAAGCCGACCAGTTCGGAAAACTCGCCCGAAGCGTAAATAATGCCTTTGCCTTCCCGCGCCAGGCCATCAATCAGGCTGAACAGGTCGGTCTTGGCTTTGATATCGACGCCTTTGGTCGGCTCATCAAAAATCAATACGTCGGCGTTGTTGCGTAGCCATTTCCCAATTGCCACTTTTTGCTGATTACCGCCCGATAAACGACGCAGAATCTGCGCCGGGCCAGTGGTGCGCACGTTGAGACGCTGAATCACCTCTTCAGCCCAGCGCCAGGCCTGGCGATGGCCGAACAAGCTCCAGCGGGAAAAACTGTTGTCGGCGCTGACGCTCAGGTTCATGCTCACCGGTTCATCGATGAAAATACCTTCCTTGCGACGCTCTTCCGGCACCAGCGCCATGCGGTTTTCCACCGAATCGTGCGGTGAACGCGGCCGCCACGGTTTGCCGTGCAGTTCGCCTTTTTCGACGCGGCTTTTGCTGGCGCCAAACAGCGCCTTACACAGCTCGGTTTTCCCCGCGCCCGCCAGGCCAGCGATGCCGAGAATTTCACCTTTGCGCAGATGCAGTGAAATATCTGCCAGCAACTGGTCATCGTGCAAACCCTTCACCGACAGCAGCAGCGGCTGTTCGCTACGTTCGCGTCGTGGTGGATAGACATCGGTCAACTGGTGCCCCAGCATCTTCTCAACGATCTGCTCCCCGCTCAGTGCCGCCATTGGGCAGCTCTCAATCAAGCGGCCATCACGCAGCACGGTTAAGCGATCGCAAATCGCTTTGAGTTCGTGGATGCGATGGGAGATAAACACCACGCCAATGCCGTTATTTTGTAAACGACGCACCACGGTAAACAGACGCTCGCTTTCATGCTGATCCAACGGCGCAGTCGGTTCATCCAGAATCAGAAAACGGCAATGGTGGGAGAGGGCGCGCGCCAGCAAGATTTGCTGCTTCTCAGCCAGCGAGCAGCGTTCCACCAGACGATTAACATCGATGTTCACTTCCAACTGATTGAGCAGGGCACGCGCCTGGCGACGGATTTCACGCCAGCTATAGACATGGCCGGGTTCTGCCAGCTGATCGAGCAGAATGTTTTCCGCCACGCTGAGCTGCGGCACCAGCGCCACATCCACTTCCTGCTGCACCAGATGAATACCGAGTTTTTTGGCATCGCGCGGTGAACGAATGGAGACCGGCACATCGTCTAGCAGGATCTCGCCACTGTAATCACGGTGCGCGCCTGATAGCACCGCCATCAATGTAGACTTTCCCGCGCCATTGGCCCCGGTCAACGCATGCACCGACCCGCCTTCGGTAAGGAAGTCGACCTGGGTCAGCGCGGCAAAACCGCCAAAAGCGATGGAGATATTACGCATCTCCAGGCGGTTAATCGCACTCATGGGGTCAGGCCTTTCATTAAAAGAGTGGGTGGCATTTTTTCTGAACCGATAACGCTGGGCAACAAATGAAAGCGCATAAGCTAGCACGAAATCTTATTAGCCATCCAGACATCTGGGCGTAACGGCGTCTAAAACTGGTGAGGGAGTGTGGAGTGATAGAATGCCGGGGTGATAAGCAGGATTTATAGTGAAATATGCTGCACTTTGCAGTCGGTTTGAAAAGGGGATCCGGCAAATATTGCGACTTTATTAGCAAGAGGATCCTTAACTTCAGGATGGCAGGCATAAAAAAACCAGGCCTTAGCCTGGTTCCTTGAGCATCGCAAAGACTTACGCTTTCTCTGGCACCACGTTTAGCAGCGCAGTCAGCAGTTTCCAGTACAGACCGACGCTCTCAATGTGCACCTGCTCATCTGGTGAGTGTGGACCGGTAATGGTTGGCCCAATCGACACCATATCCATGTTCGGATACGGCTTCTTGAACAGACCACACTCCAGACCCGCGTGAATCACCTGAATGTTTGGCGTTTTGCCAAACAGCGCTTCGTAGGTTTTACGCGTCAGCGCCATCACTGGCGAATCGGCATCAGGCTGCCAGCCAGGATAACCGCCTTTCGGTGCAGTTTTCGCGCCAGCCAACTGACCCAGTGAAGTCAGGGTTTCAACCACCCAATCTTTGCCGGTGTCGATCAGTGAACGAATCAGGCAGATGATTTCGGCATTGTCCTGATCCATGGTCACCACGCCGACGTTCAGCGAGGTTTCCACCACGCCTTTGGCCACGTCAGAGTTGCGGATCACGCCGTTCGGGGTGCTGTTCAGCAGGTTGATGAAGCGATCGCGGCTGTCGGTGGTCAGCGCCTGGCCTTGATGTGCCAGCGGCTCGGTGGTTAACGCAATATTCTTCTCTTTAATGCCCAGCTCGTTCAGCAGCGTAGCCTGGAAATGAGCCGCAGCCGATTTCAGTGCATCCACTTTATGGCTGTCGATCGCCAGCGTGGCAAAAGCTTCACGTGGAATCGCATTACGCAGCGTGCCGCCAGTGAACTCAATCAGACGCACATCCAGTTCCTGTGCGTAGACCGCAAAGAAACGCGCCAGCAGCTTGTTGGCGTTGCCCAGACCATGATGAATATCGGCACCGGAGTGGCCGCCTTTGAGGCCTTTCAGCGTGAGCTTCAGGGTTTCAAAGCCCGCTGGTACGGCTTCACGGTTTAATGGCAGGGTGGTGATGAAATCAATACCGCCTGCGCAACCCATGTAGATCTCACCCTCTTCTTCGGAGTCGGTGTTGATCAGGATATCGGCCTGCAGCCAGTTTGGCTGGAGACCAAATGCGCCATCCATGCCCGATTCTTCAGTCATGGTCAGCAGCACTTCCAGTGGGCCGTGTGTCAGGCTGTTATCAGCCAGCACCGCCAGCGCAGAAGCCATGCCAATACCGTTGTCAGCGCCCAACGTGGTGCCACGTGCTTTAACCCACTCGCCATCAACGTAAGGTTGAATCGGATCTTTAGTGAAGTCGTGCACCGTATCGTTGTTCTTCTGCGGCACCATATCGAGGTGCGCCTGAAGTGCGACAGGGGTACGTTTCTCCATGCCCGCAGTGGCTGGTTTACGAATCAGGATATTGCCGACCTGATCGCGCTCAACCCAAAAGCCTTGCTCTTTGGCCCAGCTCACCACGTGTTCGGCCAGCGCTTCTTCATGGTAAGAAGGGTGCGGAATGGAGCAGATTTTAGCGAAAATATCCCACAGCGGTTGGGGGGAAAGTTGCGACAATTCAGACACAATGCATCTCCTGTGTCAGCGCGGCGGACATACCGCTCGCACGCCGGGTTCCAGTGAAAGATCGCCGTCAGCACATCTGACGTGATGTGGCTGAGAATATCACTGTTTTTCACCGGGTGCGTACTCAGGCGCGCTAAAATCCTGCATCCAATGCGACAGATGCTGGTTTTTAACGCGTCAGATCCTTATAATCTCGCGCAACCTTTTCCCCCTTGCCTATTTTTAAACCAACATTGTTGGTCGGGATTTCTTTTATGAGCGAAAAATACGTCGTCACCTGGGACATGTTGCAGATCCATGCCCGTAAACTGGCCCAACGCCTGCTTCCTGTGGAACAGTGGAAAGGTATCATTGCGGTAAGCCGCGGTGGTCTGGTTCCGGCATCGCTGCTGGCGCGTGAATTGGGTATTCGCTATGTCGATACCGTCTGCATCTCAAGCTATGACCACGATCATCAGCGCGAAATGAAAGTGCTGAAGCGTGCGGAAGGCGACGGTGAAGGTTTCATCGTGATTGATGACCTGGTGGATACCGGTGGTACCGCACAAGCGATCCGCGATATGTATCCAAAAGCGCGTTTCTGCACCATCTTCGCTAAGCCAGCTGGCCGTGCGCTGGTGGACGACTACATTGTCGATATTCCGCAGAACACCTGGATCGAACAGCCATGGGACATGGGCGTGGTTTATATCCCGCCAATCGTCAAAAGCTGATTGATGCAACGCAAACAACGCCCGGTTATGCCGGGCGTTGTGCATTCTACGCCTCGCACCCAACATGTGGGTGCAGTACACTCTTAGGCATCTATGCGACTATCGCGGGAGAACGTCTAAGATGTCGGATAAAAACCTCAGCGAAGAGCTTTTTAAGCCCCGCTTTAAACACCCGGAAACCTCCTCTCTGGTGCATCGCCAGCATCACCATCCGGTACAGGTGCACAACACCCTGGAAGGGGATACCCAACCTTGCTGGTATCGCATGCTCAACAAACTGCTGTGGACCTGGCGCGGCCTGTCTCCGCAGGAGATCAGCGAAGTGCTGGCGCGTATCGCCATCAGTGAATACGAGCATACTGATGACACCCAACTCGATACGGTGATTGGCTATCGCGGGGGTAACTGGAACTATGAGTGGTCGAAGCAGGCCGCCTTGTGGCAACAGAGGGCGATGCAGAATGAAGATCACGAAGAAGCCGGGCATCAATGGATGCGGGCATCGAACCTCTACAGTATTGCTGCCTATCCGTATATAAAAGGCGATGATTTGGCCGATCAGGCTCAGGTACTGGCGAATCGGGCGTATGAAGAAGCGACGCAGCGATTACCCGGTGAGCTGAAAGCGCTGACTTTTCAAATCAGCGGTGGCAGCCCGGTCACCGGTTTCCTGCATATGCCTGCCGGGGCCAAAGCCCCATACCCGACCGTGCTGCTGTGCGGTGGCCTGGATTCGCTGCAAAGCGATCATTATCGCCTGTTCCACGATTATCTGGCGCCGCGTGGTATCGCCATGTTGACGCTGGATATGCCTTCAGTGGGCTTTAGCAGCAAATGGACGTTGAATCAGGACACCAGCCAGCTTCACCAGCAGGTTTTGCGTGAGCTGAGTAATGTGCCGTGGATTGATCACACGCGCGTTGCGCTGTTTGGCTATCGCTTTGGCGCCAATGTCGCCACGCGACTGGCTTATCTGGAAGTGCCGCGCCTGCGTGCGGTCGCGACACTGGGCGCGATGGTGCATAACGTGTTTGTCGATGAGCAACGCCAGCAACAACTGCCAGACATGTACATGGATATGCTGGCCAGTCGTCTGGGAATGCCTTCCGCGTCTGACAGCAACCTGCGCATTGAGCTTAATCGCTATTCATTGAAAGTGCAGGGCCTGCTGGGGCGTCGCACGCCGACGCCGATGCTGGCAGCTTACTGGCCGGGCGATTTGTTCAGCCCAGAAGAGGAGGCACAATTGATTGCCAACTCTTCCGCACAGGGCAAAGTATTGGCGATACCCGCCACGCCGGTGTTCTCCAGTTTTGAGAAAGCGTTAAATCAAATCTGTGACTGGTTAGCAAAACAATTGGGTGTATGACTGGCAAAAATTCGACGCTCTGCTACTACTTATATCCGGGATATTTTGCGTTGCGCGCGTGATTCGCGTAACGAGAAACAATTTTACGGTTATTTGAGGGAGAATTAGCATGACGTTACCGAGTGGTCATCCCCGTAGTCGCCTGCTGAAGCGCTTCACCGAATTGGGGCCGTACATCCGTGAAGGAAAATGTGAAGAGCAGCGTTTCTTCTTTGATTGCCTGGCGGCGTGTGTCAACGTTAAACCCGCACCCGAACTCCGTGAGTTTTGGGGCTGGTGGATGACGCTGGAAGCGCACGAAGACCATTTCACCTATGAATACCACTTTGGTTTGTTTGATAAAGACGGTGACTGGGGTGTGGCGACGATCAAAGGCAAAGAGAACAACGAGAAAGTGGAGAGTACCTTGCGTAATTTCCACGAGCGTTTGAAAGCCGTGCTGCATGACCTCAAGCTGGATCTCAAACCGGCATCGGGATTTAAAGAGGAGCCGGTGAAGCTCAGCGCTTAACCCTGCATTCCCAGAGCGTGGCTTTTAAGCCAGTCTGGTAGAGATAAAGAAGAAAGAGCCGGTGATGAGCCGGCTCTTTTTTTATAGACACATTGAGGGTAAATCAGACGACTTAGAACTGGTAAGTCAGACCAACAGCAACCACGTCGTCGGTGTTCAGGCCGAGTGGGTTGTCGTCGTTCAGCTGGTTGATTTTGTAGTCAACCATGGCAGACATGTTTTTGTTGAAGTAGTAAGTCATTGCTACGTCAACATATTTAACGATATCAGCATCGCCGATACCTTCGATGTCTTTACCCTTGCTCTGTACATAGCCCAGGGATGGACGCAGACCGAAGTCGAACTGGTACTGTGCAACCACTTCGAAGTTCTGTGCTTTGTTGGCCACACCACCCGTGATTGGGGTCATGTTGCGGTTTTCAGAGTAGGTGGTCGCCAGGTAGATGCTGTTAGCATCGTATTTGATACCTGCAGCCCATGCTTCTGCTTTGTCACCGCTGCCCAGACGACCCGTAGAGGACTGAGTATTGGTACGATCCGCAGAAGACAATGCACCCATCAGGCTGATGCCGGTATCAGCAATGGTGTAACCCAGTGATGCACCGTAACCGTCGCCATTCTGCTTAGAAGCATCTGAGCGGCTGTTAGCGCTGGTCGCATCGTTTTTGCCCTGGTATTGCAGCGCGAAGCGCAGGCCATCAACCAGACCAAAGAAGTTATTATTGCGGTAAGTTGCCACGCCAGAGGTACGGCCCAGCATATAAGTATCGGTGTAATCGCTGTCGCCGCCGAATTCTGGCAGAACGTCAGTCCAGCCCATTACGTCGTATACAACACCGTAGTTACGGCCATAGTCGATTGAGCCATATTGACCGAATTTGATACCGGCAAAGCCCAGACGGGTTTTGTTACCACTGTTAGCATCGCTGCCTTCAGTGCGGTTACCCTGGAATTGATATTCCCACTGACCGTAGCCGGTCATCAGGTCGTTGATCTGAGTCTGACCTTTGAAGCCCAGACGGATGTAAGTTTTGTCACCGTCTGAACCGTCGTTGTCACTGAAGTAGTGCATCGCTTTAACGCGACCATACAGATCCAGTTTGTTGCCGTCTTTGTTATAAACTTCTGCGGCTTGGGCGGTGGAAGCCAGTGCCAGCGCTGATACGACTAATGCCAGTGTGCTCTTCTTCATTTGCTATCAATCCCAATGAGTAAAATTTGTTGTACCCTTGAAAGGGTTTGTAAAACAGGGGACTTTTTACCGACTGGTGATGAAAGTTTTATGACAGTTTTTCTGATTTCTTGTTAATCGCGAACTTTTGGTCTACCGCATTGTCAGGGGTTTTTTGTGCTTTTCCCCTTGCTGTTATTGGCTTCCTTGCTGACTCCTGATAAAACGTCCCTTCGCAGAATTTTTTTCTTATATGGCAGGAAAAACATGAGTGGCAGTCAGACCCTTGTGGTCAAGTTGGGTACCAGCGTCCTCACCGGCGGTTCACGTCGGCTGAATCGTGCGCACATGGTGGAGTTGGTTCGTCAGTGTGCACAACTGCATGCGGCGGGTCATCGTATCGTTATCGTCACTTCCGGCGCGATTGCCGCTGGACGCGAACACCTGGGTTACCCCGAACTGCCGCCTACCATCGCCTCAAAGCAGCTGCTGGCTGCGGTGGGGCAGAGCCGTCTGATTCAGCTGTGGGAGCAACTGTTCTCGATTTACGGCATTCATATCGGGCAGATGTTGCTGACCCGTGCGGATATGGAAGATCGTGAACGCTTCCTCTACGCACGTGACATGCTGCGTGCGCTGCTCGACAACCATATCGTGCCGGTGATTAACGAGAACGATGCTGTTGCTACCGCTGAAATTAAAGTGGGCGATAACGATAACCTGTCTGCGCTGGCGGCGATGCTCGGCGGTGCGGATAAACTGCTGCTGCTGACCGATCAACAAGGCCTGTTCACCGCCGATCCGCGCACCAATCCCGAAGCCGAGTTGATCAGCGATGTGCACCAGATTGATGACGCATTGCGCACGTTAGCCGGAGGCAGTGTTTCTGGCCTCGGCACCGGCGGCATGGCGACTAAACTGCAGGCGGCTGATGTGGCCTGCCGCGCCGGTATCGACGTGATCATCGCGGCAGGTAGCCGCCCGGATGTGATCAGCGATGTACTGTATGGCAAGCCGGTCGGCACCCGCTTCCACGCACAGCAATCACCGCTGGAAAACCGCAAGCGCTGGATCTTCGGTGCCCCACCTGCGGGTGAAATCACCATTGATGATGGTGCACTGGCTGCGGTATTAGAGCGCGGCAGTTCACTGCTGCCGAAAGGCGTACGTGAAGTGCAGGGCAACTTCTCTCGGGGTGAAGTGATCCGCATTCGCAACCTGCAAGGTCGTGATATTGCCCATGGCGTGACGCGCTACAACAGCGATGCGATGCGCATGATTGCCGGTCATCACAGTCAGGAAATTGGCGATATCCTCGGTTACGAATATGGCCCGGTTGCGGTGCATCGTGACGACATGATCGTCAGTTAAGGAGCAGATGATGTTAGAAGAAATGGGTAAAGCGGCGCGTGCAGCCTCGTACAAACTGGCAGAACTCTCCACCGAACAAAAAAATCAGGTGCTACTGACGATTGCCGATCGTCTGGAAGCGGAAAGCGCCGACATTCTGGCGGCGAACGAGCAGGATTTGGCCGATGCGCGACAGAATGGCATGAGCGCGGCATTGCTGGATCGCCTGACGCTCAATCCGCAGCGTCTGAAAGGTATCGCTGACGATGTGCGTCAGGTGTGCCGTTTGGCCGATCCGGTCGGACAGCTGATCGATGGCGGCGTGCTGGACAGCGGTTTACGTATTGAACGTCGCCGCGTGCCATTGGGCGTGATTGGGGTGATTTATGAAGCGCGTCCTAACGTCACCGTGGATGTGGCTTCGCTGTGCCTGAAAACCGGCAATGCGGCGATTCTGCGCGGCGGTAAAGAGACCTATCGCACCAACGCGGCCACCGTTCGCGTGATCCAAAACGCGCTGAGCGAGCATGGCCTGCCCAAAGGGGCTGTGCAGGCGATTGAAAACCCGGATCGCGAGTTCGTTAACCAACTGCTGAAACTCGATCGCTATGTCGATATGTTGATTCCACGTGGCGGCGCAGGGTTGCACAAGCTGTGTCGTGAAAACTCGACTATTCCGGTGATCACTGGCGGTATTGGCGTGTGTCATCTCTATCTCGATGAAACCATGGATATTGAGCCCGCGCTGGAGGTAATTGTTAATGCGAAAAAACAGCGTCCGAGTGCCTGTAATTCATTGGAAACCTTGCTGATTCACCGCGATCAGGCTGAACGCTTTATTCCTGCATTTTTACAGCGGATGGCGCAGGAAAATATCCCGCTGCACGGCGATGCAAATGTCCTGCCGCTGCTGCAAAACGGTCCGGCCAGCGTCGTGGCAGTGCAAGCCGAACAGTATGATGATGAGTGGTTATCCAACGATCTCAACGTCAAGCTGGTGGCGGATCTCGACGATGCGGTTGCCCATATTCGCGAGCACGGTACCCAACACTCGGATGGCATCCTGACGCGCAGCATTGGCAATGCCAATCGCTTTGTGAATCAGGTTGATTCCTCCGCCGTCTATGTGAATGCCAGCACGCGCTTCACCGATGGGGGGCAGTTCGGTCTGGGCGCGGAAGTGGCGGTCAGTACGCAGAAGCTGCATGCGCGTGGTCCAATGGGGCTGGAAGCACTCACCACTTATAAGTGGATTGGCTGGGGCGACGATACGCTGCGCGGCTAATTTTCACTTCTGCAACACAATGGGCACCGCAAGGGTGCCCATTTTTTTTGCTTCCGATCCAATTATTCCCAGAGCTTTTTGATTTATTTCTGTCATCTATGGCGCCGCCGCGCCTTTTCGCCCATTTTTGGCTTAAACAGCTGGTATCAGCGTCACAGAACAATCCTGAAAACCCCTGTCAGAACAAGCTGTCGGGCATTCATTACTGGTTTCCACCTCGCCGAAGGGGATAATGATCATCCAGCTTCATTGATAAAAGCTGTTGGGTAGTAAACTGACGGTAATATAAAATGAACTGGTAGCAAAAATGAAAATAACATTCAGTCTTTAACTGATGGCAGATTATTAACTGATGGTTAAAAAAGAGAGTAACAGACAAGCTTTTACTGCCAGGCTGATTGCCGCGTGTGACAGCGCGGGAATTGTCGGACATGGACGGAACAAACAGGTTGCACAGGCACTGCAGGAAAGGGGATGCAGGATCTCAACACCGGGGGTCTGGAAATGGTTCAACGCGCAATCGATTCCAGATGACAGCAATTTACTGGCGCTCAGCCAGTTACTGGACGTGCGCGTAGAATGGCTGCAGTTTGGCATGGAAAAACCCGCAGCCACGATCGGCCAGCAGACGTTAATGGACCCACAACATCTGTTCCGCGTTGAAAGTCTGGATATTGGGCAGCGTAGCGCTCAGGGCATTGCTGCGCGTGATGATCTGGTCGAAACCATTCAGGCGATCGAGTATGGGCTGGATGAGGCGCGCGTGCTGTTTAGCGGTCGTCCGGCAGAGAACATCCGACTCATCGCGCTGAACAATGATTCCATGGCCGGCACCTTTGCGCCACGCGATCAGCTGTTTGTGGATATCAGCGTGCACCGTTTTGACGGCGACGGGATTTACCTGTTCACGCTGGACGATCAACTTTATCTCAAACGTCTGCAGCTGCAGCACAGAAAGGTCGCGGTGATCTCTGACAACAAGCGCTATGAGACCTGGTACCTGACATTGGATGAGGCGGCCTCATTGCAGGTGGTGGCGCGTGTCATCATGAGCCAGGCCCGGGATTACCAGATTTTAGGTTGATCACAAAACGCGTTGAACGGGGAAAAAATATTCTGGCTGAAATCATAAATTTAACTGATGGTAAATAAAAAATTAACTGTCGGTGTTTGCCAATGCATTAGAACCTGTTAATAATTTGACCATGGAAGGACGACATCACTGCTCCCGGATGAGCCCGCTCTTAAACAATTGAGGCGCTGCACAAGCGCGATACCCACCACCCAAAGTCAGTGAATTTTGGGATGGGGTGGATGCGCATTATGCAGCGTCGTCAGCTCTCTTCTGACTTCACTCTCCTCTGCTTATCCCTGGCCGCGAACGCAGCCGGGCGGGTCGATGTCGAGTGCTTGCAGTGGAATAACGGACGCTTCGGCTTCAGCCGACACGCCGCGCCTGCCACCCCATCGCCAAAGACTCATTCACAGGAGGAGTTATGGCGATTATCCAGTATGGCAAGTCAGTCTTCACCGGTAACGCGCGCACCCGTCGTCACCGACGCCGCCAGTCACTTAGCCGCCTGAAGCGCAGTATCGACTGCGCTTTAGGCCTTGAGCCCGATAACCCAACCCTGCGTAGCGCAGAACGCATCTGCCAGCGCCAGACGCAATCGCGAGTCGACTGTGCGGTAATGGCCCCCACACGATGTCAGGCCGAAAGCGCCAGCTTCGACAACTGTTGTCTGCCCCACGTCCATTTGTACGCCGTGCGCTAAATATTTGTCGTATTTCCCAGCTTTAAGCGGAACGTTTCGTTATTGCTCACTGTTTAGCCTCGCTTGAGCGTAGCGCGGATGACGCGCGGCATATCAACAGGGAATAGATCAGTGAGATTTATGTTTTGGAGTCTTTGCGCAGTCATTTTTACATCGTTGCGCCCGTCAAAGAGGAATTGCTATGAGCCAGATTATTGCCATTTTGAATTTTGAAGAGGGCTACCGCGAGGCGCCCTACCTTGATACGCAAGGGTTTCCTACCGTGGCCGGCGGAATCCGCATCGGACCAAAAGGAGCCTCACTCAGCAACTACATCTTCCAGGTCCCGCGACGAGTGGGGGATGTGTGGAAGCAGTGCATTGTGGAAAACAAAGTGCTGGAGATGAACCAGCGTGCTCTGGTACAGCAAGCGCTAAGCAAGTGCAGTGAGGCGCGCTGTGATGTGCTGATCAGCATGGCATATCAATTGGGCGTCGATGGATTATCTCTGTTTCGCGGCATGCTGAGCGCCATCACGCAGGGGGACTTTAACGGCGCCGCCAATGCCATGCTCGACAGCTTGTGGGCACGGCAAACGCCCGGGCGCGCACGGCGTCACGCAGAGGTAATGCGGAGCGGCAGCTACGACATTTATCGGGGGCTGTTATGAACATGAGATGGACGGTGTTTGTCATCGCGGTGCTGACAGCAGTGATTGTGCTGTTGTTGCTCCAGCGTTTTACCACGCTGGAGTTCGTCAAGCACGCACGATTATTGTTCAAAACCTGGTCAGTGTGGCTGGCTTCATTGGGTTCGATGCTCAGCGCCTGGGCGCAATCCTTCCCCTCATCCGCGCTGGATGCCTGGAATGCATTGCCTCAGGACATCAAAGACATTCTTCCCCACAACTACCTCGGGTTGATTGGTGCCTTCATGGTGGCGATGGGGGTTCTGGCGCAGTTTGTCCGGCAGAAAAACCTGATTGAACAGCGCAAGACGCTGGAGGAGAAACCATGACGCTTATCACTTCACTGCTTGGCGGCAGCTGGCACTGGCTGGCTGCGCTGGCGGGTATTGTTGCGGCACTGATTGCCAGCTACTTCGGTGGCAGAAAGATTGGCAAGGTGCAGCAACAAGCCAAATCAGAGGTGGAATCCGCGAACAAAGCGGCCGTGCAGGCTGTCGCGGTTAACCAGCAGCAACAACAGTTGCGCGAGGAGGCTAAACGTGTGGAAGCCAGCAATCTTAACCTTGATGACGCTGCTGCTCGCGACAAGCTGCAGCACTCGAAATACAACCAGCCCTAAATCTCCCGTCGTTATCGACTCTGCTTGCACGCTTTTTTCCCCGATTTACACCCACGGCCATGACGCCGAGCGCATGGATGTACGCACCGTGCGCGCCATCAACAACCACAACGATCTCTGGGATCAGCACTGCGGCCAATTGGCGCAGTAACGCCGTTCCCACACTTGCATTGCAAACCTGAAAAGGCCGAGGAGGCTATGATGATCGAAGTTAATTCATTCGCAGAACTGCGCACCACCACGCCGACTAAAAATGGCGATCTGGCGTTTTTGCGCCGCTACAACGCGGACTCCACCTTCCATGGAGGCGGTGACTTCACCGGTTTTATTGGCACCACCACCGCGACAGACGATGGCGGTACCTTAGCTATCGGTAATGGCTTCTACTGGAAACGCGTGATTAACGATCCTTCTGACGTGAACGTCTATCACTTTGGTGCCAAAGGAGACGGTTATGCCAATGACACGGACGCGGTTAATCGCATGCTAACCTGGACACAGAATTACAGCGGTAATATTAAGGACCTGCCGATTCGTTTTCCCGGCGGGAAGTTTTTGATCAGTCCAATTGATATCAGCGGCACCGATAACGCCTTCTTTGGCTTGCAGGGTGATGATGTTGAGCTGGGTTCACTGCCGCGTACCACGATTATCTCGGATAAGAGTACCAACCCGGTATTCAAGGTGAAGGCGCGCCGCACCTCGATTCGCGGCATTGCCTGGAATGGTCAGGCCTCGGCCGATATCACCACCAACAAAGGCACCATCACTGCCGATATGTGCAGCAACGTCCAGCCGTTCTTCGAAAATACCTGTATCGAAGGCACCACGGTAAACATCTACTGTTTCCGCGCACAGAATAACGGCGGCACGGTGATTAAAGTGCTGGATACGCTGGACTCCAAATTTGACCAGATTTACACCCTCTACACTTATGCGCGCGTCTTCGATGTGGGCTGGTCAAATTCACCCAACGGTGCATGGGATCACTCAACCGCGATTGAGATTTGTAACTGTAACTTCCAGACGGGTTATGGTGACGCCACGTTGTATATGCCGCGCTGTACACAGGGGATTTTGCGCAATGTGTGGATCGAGCACACGCGCAATCCAGGAGACTTGTCGGATGGTGGCTGGACCATTGATACGCTCAATATTGAGGATTGCAGTAACCCTTTCAATCTCAATAATGCACGCGTGCTGATGCGTCAAATCAACCTGCAATCTGGCGCGAAAGTGTCGAATGATCTGGTTGCCGGCAGATGGCTCTCCACTTTTGAATATGGCTATCGCCGCGACGAGAGTTACGGCAGTTTCCTGACCGGATCGCTACGTGCCGGCTATTATAGCGGCTACAAGATCACCAATAACACTTCAACTGACAACTGGTATCGCCTGGGGCAGTTGTTCTTCCCCAATGCGAACCAGCAGTGGGTGATGGAGTTTATTGGCAAAGCCGATGCCACCCAGCCCACCGGCACCGCCGGTACCCCGGTTAACGTGGCCAGTAGCGGCAAAACCTGGATCAATTTGCAACGGCTGGATACGGTGTGGGCAGATGCCTTTCATATGGGGCAGCCCGCCATCCTGGATATGCGTTACGGACGTGTCGGCACCACTTATGCCGTGGTGTGGGTGAAGCTGAAAGCCAACAGTGGCGACACGATGCTGAACCTGAAAAATACCGGCCCGACGCGATTCGATAGCGGTTCCTGCTCGCTGTTCCAGTCTGATCTGTCGGTCGTTACCGATACCACCACCATGGGCACATTGAAGCCAGCCGCACGCTTTGGCATGCACAATGGGCTGGCGGGGATTGGTGCTAATGAGAAGGGCGTGCTGACGGTAGCTACTGCTGCCGGAACGCCAACCAATGCGACTACGCCGACGGGCTTTGTATTGGTCAATATCAACGGAGTTGACCGTAAAATGCCTTACTACGACTGAGATCAATCTATCTGGCGAGGCTGCGGCCTCGCCTTTTTTTTGGCCAAAATAAAGGCTGTGCATCTCAGTTGCGTTGTCTTTTTAATAAAAACCCCGAGCCTGTCAGCCGCACAGGATAGCGATTTGCTCATATGGAAGGTGTTAACTCTCTTTTTATTTTCGTTAATGCGCACAAAAAACGTGAATTTGACAGGTGTGTGGTTTTTAGTACGGAGCAAGGTAATGGATGGCTCAATTTATCAGGTCCGTTCTTATCTCAAGATTCATTACAGTTTAATTTACTCAGTTAATTAGCAGGTTAACTTATAGAACAAGGTGTTAGCGAAGTATGGCCTTGTAAGTCCATTTCTATCTTATTATTCCTAACAGTATTTGACTGCCGCCTTAATCAGTTTTCTGAAAACCGATTCATCCGCGCTAATCTTTTCCCTTCTACGATATCTCATTTCCAGCTAAGTAAATTCCGTATTGGCCTCCAGGCCATTGACCTCATCGCCTTGTCTGGTGAGAATGCGATTAAAAGTTTGAATCAGATCGCAAAATTAGGGCCCTGAGCCCATTGCAACACGGCTGCGAGAGTCATGTTGAATTAACGCCACTTGCCATTATCGAACGGCGAAAGACGCATCGAGATAATAAAATGGCAGGGCATACAGCAAAATCGTTAATGTCGTCACGTTCGTTGAGAGGGCCGTCTTTAGATGCACCTTTTCAATCCCGGTCGGCATTTCTTGTGGTGCAAAAAAATTCAGTAGGCTGCACCCGTTTTAATCATATTGAATGGCATGTTGATAATTGGCGTTTCTCATTGATGTCACGGTGATTGCACTAAGCGTCATCTTGTCTTCAAAATAAGATTTCATATAACTGCATGATATTTAACTGAACTCGTCTGAGTGCAGTGCGGTTTCTTTGCGCCAAAAATAGCCCGTAGCAGGTAGTCAGTACACTGGTAGCTGTAAGCCAGGGGCGGTAGCCTGCGCTTTTCGTTAAATGAATGAATAATAAAATTGCACGATTTAGTTAGCGATAATCTTATTTAGCCCACCGTTTTATGAGCGTTTAAAGGCCGGTAATTCCTGCCTGAGGAAACTCCTAAATAAATCAAAGTTAATGTTAAGCCGGACGAAAGGGACGTGAAGTTTGGCTTAGCCATGAATCTCACTGAGGTTGATCTGTGAAAGATAAATTAAAAAATTCGATGTGGATGATTGCTGAAAAACTCATCGCGGTGTTTGGTCTGATTTTCGTGACGTCCTATGTCGCGAAATATGTTGGACCGACCACCTTCGGCATTATCTCACTCTCCATGCTGGTGTTTCAGTTTATTCAGTCGATTGCCGTTATGGGCAGCGATGTGATTTTGCTGAAGCGTATTTCGCAAAATCGTCATTCAGGTATTCGCCTGATGATGGCGACTTTTCTGCTGGTGATGCTGATCTACTGCGGTTTAGCGCTCAGCGGCATGGTGATCATGGGAGAGGCGTGGAGCCGTGAAGCGCTGGTATTTATCTGCGCAGCGGCGATTGCCTGTCTGTTCTCGTCGATTGATCTGGTCAATATCTACAACGAGGCCATGCTCAACGCCCGACTCAATGTGATCGCCAACGTGATTGGCCTCGCAATCAGTCTGTCAGTGCGCTTCATTATTTCATATCTGCAACTGGATCCTCAGTTTCTGGCGATCCCCATTGTGCTGGCCACATTGCTGCCGTTCAGCATCAAGCTGGCGATCTTCTGGCGCTATCATCGCCAGGGGCCGATCCCGGCGCTGCGCCACATCAAAAAGTATTCGCGCTACATGGTGGCTTCCGGCATTTCGCTGGTGTTCTCGGTGATCGCCATCGCGATTTATACCCGCGTCAACCAACTCAGCGTTTCGTATTTCCTTGGCGTAAAAGAGGCGGGGATATTTGCTGTCGCCATGACGCTGGCAACCTCATGGGTGTTTTTACCCAATGCCTTGTTGGCCTCATTTTTTCCGGCGTTCTTTGCCGAGCGTGATGATGAGCAGTCAATTATCAAAGCGCAAAAACTGCATCTGCTGGTGCTGGGAGTATCTGCCATCGTAATCATGGCGATATGGCAACTCTCGGGCTGGTTTATCCGTGATTTTTACGGCGAGGCGTATCTCGATGCCATCGCGCCGACGATGTTGCTCAGTGTGGGTGCGATGTGCGGTGTGCTCAGCAGCTTAATGGACCGTTTTATTATTAAGTACAACGGTTATCGCTTTTTAGTGAAAAAGACCTTTGCGGTATTAATTATCTGCCTGGCATCGTCCATTTTATTGGTGCCACTTTTGGGTTTAACCGGCGCTGCCCTCAGCGTGGTATTAACCGAATTCCTCTCTTTCTCGCTGCTTAATTATTTCTTCACTGCGCAACCGGTGATGCGTATTCATCAGATTTTTTTCAACCCCAGGAAACTATGGCAGTTATTTGTCAATTACAAAACCTCAGACAGTAAAGAGAGTTTATCATGAATGAAAAACCACTTTTCAGTATTATTATTCCCGTCTATAACTCACAAAAAACCATCAAGCGGACATTGCTGAGTGTACTTAATCAGACATTCAGCAATTATGAAATTGTGGTGGTCAATGATGGTAGCACTGATTCAACCCTAAACGTACTGGAGGAGTTTTCACGTTATTCTCAGGTCACGGTGATCAACCAAAGGAACGCCGGTGTCAGCGCGGCTCGCAATAGCGGGTTGCAGCAGGTCAGTGGGGAATATGTTCTATTCCTCGATGCAGATGATTGGGTGGATGATGATTTCCTGATGATCTTCAAACAGAATCTGGAGGCATGGCCAACGGAGTCGATAGATCTGATGGTAGGCAACCTCAACGACGGTCGCGTGGGCAAGGTCTCTCGGGCTGGCTTCTTCAGCAATGAGGATATTCCTTATGTGCTCGGTGAGCTGGAGATGAGCGATAACATCGGTTATTTGCATAACAAGTGTTATCGCCGCCAGATACTGAGTGAGCTGAATCTGCGCTTTATCGAGGGGATCTCAATGAGTGAGGACCTGTTATTTAACCTCAAATTCTTCAGCTGTATTAGCAATTTTCTGGTCACTCAGGGAACGCCCTACCATTATGAAGATGTTGCCGGTTCATTATCCAAGCAAAAGGTTCATTACAGCGAGCTTAAAGTCAGGAAACAGTTTCTGACCACACTGTATGATTCTATCGTTGAGAAATATCAGGGAAGCAATCTCGATTACCTGTTAAAAGGCATTTCAAAACGCGTGCTGGCGTTAGACATGCAAATTGTCACAGCGATGTATCATTCGTCGTTTTCACCTGCGGATATTGCGCAGGAAATTAATGAAATAAAGCGGGGGAAATACTCGAAAGGGATTTTCATTCTGCTGAATAAAAATGAAAAACTGAAGTACATGATTATGAATTTGAATACTATCACAGCGTACTATTTCCTTTATGCACTCTACAGAATGCGCGCATTCTGATTTGAAATTCCCCCGGGATTATTCTCTGTCATTGTCTGCTGCGGATATTCCTCAGAATACCGAGTGGAACGATGGCTTCGCCAGAGAGCAGTTGCCGGGGGAGTTTCACCTTTCTCTACTGCAGTCCCTGTGGCAACGGTTCGCCGTTGCCACATTTTCCCTGCCAGCACGACCCGCCTTTCACTCCTCGCTGTCTCGCGCATGATTCTCCTGCTAATACCCTGGGCAGTCTGCCATTCGAGCCCGACAAATCCTTGCACTCCAGCATGCTCTCAGGTCAAATAGCGCCCCATGCAAACGTTTGCGTGCGTAAGTCATGCAATTTTGTTGGTTTAATGACCGATTTACGCATTTATGACGGCTTTGTGATGCATGTCTTGCGTTCAGGCAACCTTAAGCCGTCAAAAACGCGTAGCATGTGCCCCGTCGCACCAATGGCATGTTTAGCCGCCGTAATTTCGGCTGCATTGTTTAAAAAGCTTTAAATTCTGGAGAGACAGATGGACAACTCACAAACCGTTGCGCAGGGCACGGTTGAGGCCCGTTCAACAGGCTGGCGTAAGAGTGATACCGTGTGGATGCTGGGCCTCTACGGTACAGCGATAGGCGCAGGCGTTTTGTTCCTGCCTATCAATGCAGGTGCAGGTGGTCTAATCCCCCTGATTATTATGACAATCCTCGCGTTCCCCATGACCTACTATGCACACCGTGCTCTGACGCGCTTTGTGTTGTCGGGTAAAAATCCCGGTGAAGATATTACTGAAGTGGTGGAAGAGCATTTCGGTGTGGGCGCCGGCAAGATCATCACCTTGCTCTATTTCTTCGCTATTTTCCCGATCCTGCTGATGTACAGCGTGGCGATCACCAACACCGTCGACAGCTTCATCGTGCACCAACTCGGTATGGTGTCGCCGCCGCGCGTGGTGCTGTCATTGGTCCTGATCATTGGCATGATGACCGTGGTGCGCTTTGGCGAGCAGATGATCGTGAAAGCGATGAGCGTGCTGGTGTTCCCGTTTGTCGCGGTGCTGATGTTGCTGGCGGCTTATCTGGTACCACACTGGCACGGCGCAGCCCTGGAAACGCTGTCATTCAGCCAGAGTACGGGCGATAGCAGCATCTGGATGACGCTGTGGCTGGCGATTCCGGTGATGGTGTTCTCCTTCAACCACTCGCCGATTATCTCGTCGTTTGCGGTGGCGAAGCGCAATGAATATGGCGCAGGCGCGGAAAAGAAATGCTCACGCATTCTCGCCAGCGCACACCTGATGATGGTGGTGACGGTGATGTTCTTCGTCTTCAGCTGCGTGCTGAGCCTGTCACCCGCGGATTTGCAGGCGGCGAAAGATCAAAACATCACCATTCTTTCCTATCTGGCGAACCACTTTAATGTGCCGATGATTGCCTGGATGGGACCGATTGTGGCGATGGTCGCCATCACCAAATCGTTCCTCGGCCACTATCTGGGCGCGCGTGAAGGCTTCAATGGAATTGTGGTGAAATCGCTGCGCAGCCGGGGAAAAAACGTATCGCCTCAGCGTCTGAACCGCGTGACAACTGGCTTTATGCTGCTGACCACCTGGCTGGTTGCCACCTGGAATCCGAGCATTCTCGGGATGATTGAAACCCTGGGCGGACCGATCATTGCGATGATTCTGTTCCTGATGCCGATGTACGCGATTCAGAAAGTCCCGGCGATGCGTCAGTACAGTGGCAAAATCAGCAATGTGTTTGTGGTCATTGTTGGCCTGTTAGCGATTTCGTCGATTGCGTATTCGCTGATGAATTGATGCAAAAGGGCGGCGCGATTCCTCGCGCCGCTCTGTCTTACACTGCCGCTGTCTTGAAGACGCTCATTGACTGCGCCAGTCGATCGGCCTGCTCCTGCAACGCTTGTGAAGCGGCAGAGGCTTCCTGCACCAACGCGGCATTCTGCTGAGTGACCGCTTCCATCTGGGTAATGGCCAGATTGATCTCACTGATACCGCTGCTTTGTTCGCTGCTGGCAATGGTGATTTCACTCATGATATCCGCCACGCTCTTCACGCTGTTCACCACTTCACCAATGGTGGTTCCCGCATGTGTCACCAGACGGCTGCCTTCATCCACTTTCGAGACTGAATCTTCAATCAGGACTTTGATCTCTTTCGCGGCAGAGGCGGAGCGCTGTGCCAGATTGCGCACTTCTGTCGCCACCACGGCAAATCCACGGCCTTGTTCTCCCGCGCGAGCGGCTTCAACCGCAGCGTTGAGTGAGAGAATGTTGGTCTGGAAGGCAATGGAATCGATTACGCTGATGATATCGACGATCTTCTTAGAAGAGAGGGTGATCGCTTCCATCTTCTCGATGACCTGTTCCATCACCACGCCACCCTCTTTGGCGACGGTTGAGGTGGTGGCCACCAGCTGATTGGCTTCACGCGCGTTATCCGCATTGTGCTTCACGGTCGCGGTCATTTGCTCCATGGCGGAGGCGGTCTCTTCCAGTGAGCTGGCCTGCTGCTCGGTACGGGATGAGAGATCGATGTTACCGCTGGAGATCTGATTTGACGCGACGGCAATGGTGTCAGAACCGGCGCGTACGTTCGACACAATCGTCAGCAGGTTATCGTTCATCGCCTGCAGTGCCTGCATCAGCACGGCGGTTTCGTCTTTACCGCTGACTTCAATGTGTGAACTAAGATCGCCCGCCGCGACTTTCTCGGCAATGCACACCGCTTCATTCAGCGGACGCACAATTGAGCGCGTCAGCATAAAGCCAAGCAGCACGGAGGCGGCAATCGCGATCGCCGAGAAGATCAGCGTAATTTCGATGGCGGTAGAGCCGTCATCAATAATGCCAGAGCCCTCTTTGCGTAGTTGATCTGACTGTGAGTTGGCAAAAGCCACCGCGCTATCGAGGAAGGTATTCTGGGTGCTGGTAATTTTCTTCAGTACATAAGTGCTGGCCTCATCCAGTTTACCAGCACGCACTAAGTCCAATACCTCGTTCTTCTGTGCTTCAAACAGCTGGCTGGCGGCCAGCAGACCAGCGATTTTCTTCTTACCCACTTCGGTGGTCTGAATCGCTTCGATCTTCTTCATTGCCGTGTTGGTGCGATCGGTCGCTTCATCCAACTGCTTAAAACGCTGTGCGTTGTTTTCCGGGCGCAGCGTGTCAATCACCATGCCGCGCAGGTATTTGATCTGATCGTTCACGCCATCGCGCACGTCAAATCCCAAACGGACTTTGACATAGCGGTCTTCCACAATAGAGGTGATGCCGTTTTTAATGTTGTTGATTTTCATAATCGACGTCACACCGACTACGCCCAGTAGGGCCACCACAAGCGCGAAGGCTATCCCTAAACGGGCGCCCACTTTCATATTCTTTAAGCTCAACATTGGTTCTCCCCGTAATGCTAAATAGTGTTGTTTTCAAGACGGAAAAGCAGGCAGTTGGCCTGCATCAGGCTGATGTTTTATAAGGTAAAGATACTTACCGGGCGTAATTAATCTGGTATGGCAGCACCGGTTCAAGCGCTATCAGTTATCGGTTGTTAATGTTTTAACTTTAATTTTTTAGAGGTGCGTCACAAAATCGTTAACATGATTAATGAGTGGATCGGTGTGTGTGGGTGCAGGCAGGGCGTAAAAAAGGCGCGAAAATCGCGCCTGATTGGAAAAGGGAGGAGATAAAAAGGATTAGCGTTTCTTCTGCAGTACGCGATGAATGACGCTCGACAGTTCGTTAATCTCAAATTTTGCCACGTAGCCATCGGCGCCGACTTTACGCACGTGGTCTTCGTTGGCACTGCCGGAGAGCGAGGAGTGGATCACCACCGGAATCTGGCGTAATGCGTCGTCGCGTTTGATATTGCGCGTGAGTGTAAAGCCATCCATCTCTGGCATTTCGAGATCGGTCAGCACCAGCGCGATTTTGTCGTGGATCGACTCGCCTGCCGCGGCGGCTTCTTTCTGCATCTCGTTAATTTTGATCCAGGCTTCCAGACCGGTGTTATGCATGATGGCTGGAATGCCCATGCTTTTCAGACCCTGCTCCAGTAACTGGCGCGCGACTTTGGAGTCTTCCGCGACAATCGCCACCTGGCCGGGCTTGAGGTTGAAGTCTTTTGCCGTTTCAGCACTCGGCTCAACGCCGCGCACGGAAGGGATGATGTCATACAGAATCTGCTCAACGTCCAGCACCATCGCCAGGTTGTTACTCTGACCGTCGGTGTCGAGGCAGGCGATACTGGTGATATTGCGGCTACCAATGCCGGCTTCAGCGGTGTGCACCTGATTCCAGTCCAGGCGCACAATATTTTCCACCGACTCCACAGCAAAGGCCTGCGTGCTGCGCGCATATTCGGTGACCAGCAGCAGATTGAGGCCGGTTTCCGGTTTGCAACCGGTCACCGCGGGCAGGTCGATGACCGGGATAAACTGACCGCGAATACTGGCCATACCGAGCAGTGGTGATTGCATACCCGCCGCACGGGTAATGGTCGGCATTGGCACGATTTCACGCAGTTTGAATACGTTGATGCCGTAGAGCTCAGATTTGCCTTTCAGCTGATCGGAACCCAGGCGGAACAGCAGCAGTTCGAATTTATTGGAAAGCGCAAGGTTAGCGCGTTCATCGATCTCTTTCTGAAAATTATCCATCATGGCCTCAAGCGGAATCTGGGCAGGTAAAGGGGCAATGATTAACTTATCGGCAGCGCGGGAAAAAAATGAAGGGGCGGGCAGAAATTTTAGCGCGAGAGCGGATGCCCTCGCGCGAAAGGGGATTACTTCAGCAGGATGGCGCGGACGCTTTTGCCTTTGATTTTGCCTTCTTTCAGCTTGATCAGCGCTTTCTTCGCCTGTGCCGCATCGATCGCGACATAAGCATGTGTCTGCGTCAGGTCGATCTTGCCGATCTGATCGCCGCTAAATCCGGCTTCACCGGTGAGAGCACCGAGAATATCGCCCGGGCGGATTTTGGCTTTGCGACCACCATCAATGCACAGCGTCATTTTAGTGGCAGGCAGAGCTTGCGCCGCTTTGCCCTTCAAGGTGGCGGAGGAAACCCAGTTGAGTTTCTGGCTCAGATACTCTTCCAGTGCATTAGCACGCACCATTTCATCGGGCGCGACAAAACTCACGGCTAACCCTTTCTCACCCGCGCGACCGGTGCGGCCGATGCGGTGGATATGCACCTCAGGATCCCAGGCCAGTTGGAAGTTCACCACTAACGCCAGCGATTTGATATCCAGCCCGCGCGCGGCCACATCGGTGGCAATCAACACGCGGATACTGCCATTGGCGAATCGGATCAGGACGCGCTCACGGTCGCGCTGTTCCAGATCGCCATGCAGCGCCAACGCGCTGATCTGACGATCGTTCAACGCGGCGGCGATATCATCACATTCACGTTTGGTATTACAGAACACCACGCAAGAGGCAGGCTGCTGCTGGCTGAGCAGAGCACTGAGCAGATTGCCGCGCTCACTGGCGCTGGCTTCGATAAATTGCTGGTCAATCGCGGGTAATTCGGCTTTATCTTCTGTGGCAACGGCCAGAGCATCGCGCTGGAAACGCTGGCTGAGGCTGGCAATGGTGTCTGGCCAGGTGGCAGAAAACAGCAGTGTCTGACGTGCTTCCGGCGTGAACCCGATGATGGCTTCCATGTCGTCGCGGAACCCCATCTCCAGCATGCGATCGGCTTCATCTAACACCAGCGTCTGCAGTGCGTTGAGGTCGAGATTGTCACGCTTGAGATGATCAAGGATACGGCCTGGCGTGCCGACCACAATATGTGGCGCATGCACCAGCGAATCGCGCTGCGCGCTCATCGGCTGGCCGCCACACAAGGTCAAAATTTTAATGTTGCGCGTGAAGCGCGCGAGTTGGCGCAGCACATTACTCACCTGATCCGCCAATTCGCGGGTAGGGCATAACACCAAAGCCTGGGTCTGGAAGCGGCTGATATCGATGCGTTGCAGCAAGCCAATACCAAAGGCTGCCGTTTTACCGCTGCCGGTTTTCGCCTGCGCACGCACATCGCGCCCTTCAAGAATGGCGGGCAATGAAGCCGCCTGAATAGGTGTCATGGCGTCGAAGCCCATCTCGCGCAGGTTGTCGAGTTGGCTGGCAGGGAGTTGCGTCAGGGTAGAAAAAGCGGTCACGGGAATGTCTCAAATAGCGGTCAGGATTGCGGCGGTCAGTCTCGCAGAAAGGGCTGCTATCGGCAATGCAAATCGCGCAATTGATAACATGGCGAAATCAATTAGCGTGGTGATCGTTTGGCTAATTAATCGCCTTTTATAGATGTAAAATTCTAATCATTTTTGTCTGCGTGCCTGGTTGCTTTAAATGGTGTGAAACGTCTTTCTTGAATGAAAAGGTGTAATTAGCGTTGATAAAGGGACTATATAGCGTCTTTTAGACCTGTTTTTGTCTATGTTACGCTTATGTGTCACTTAAGATGGGTAAAATTCCGATTAAAATAACCTGCCGTTTTGCTTTATATTTGGCGCGCCATTTGGCAAACAATAATATATTCAGAGGTCCACTTTGAGTCTTTACGTCCAGGGACAAAACGAAGACATTCTGAAAATCGTCGGCCGCGCCGTGTTAACCCTGCATCTGCACGGAGAGACCTTATCTTCGGATAAAGTCAGCTCCATGATTGCCTGTTACGCGGAAGAAGAGCCAGTTAGCGACGATGAAAACCAGCGTTTGTATGCGCTGGCGATTCAGATGTTATCGTAAATCCAGCCATCTGCAGTGGGCGCATGCCGCCCCTGCATTTACCGTTCATCAAGCCTCCTCACGGAGGCTTTTTTGATCTCAGGCACTGAACACCGCGGTACCACGCTGGAAGGTGGCACGCACCGGGGAAATTCGTGCCACCGCTTCGGCGGAGCAGCTCGCCTCAACCAGCATCATGCTGGCATCATCCTGCACTTTCGGCCACTGGCGCTCGCCCTGGTTCGACAGCGGCAGGATGCCGCCGGTGGCAATGTGCAGTGCCCGGCTCAAACCAAACTCATCCGAACCGCGATAGAGTTGCGCATACAGGTTGGCTTTCTCCAGCATGCTGCCGGTGCCAAACGGTGACCAGTGATCGATCACGCTGTCGGTGCCGGTCATGACCGTGATGCCCGCGGCCTGCAATTGCGGTAACGGCATGGTGAGTTTGCCGATGGGGATAGTGGACGCCACGCTCATCTGTTGTTCAGCCATGCCTGCAATCATCTTATCGAGCGTTTTGCCTTCCAGCGTGGCCAGCGCAAAACCATGGCTCAGCGTCACTCTGCCTTTGAGCGGCGGGTTCTTTGCGATGGTGTCCACCATATACTGAATGGCTGCCACGCCAGACGGCGCGGTTTCGTGCAGATGGATATCGACACCACGATCAAAATCCAGCGCAATCTGGAACATGGCATCCAGCGAGGCCTGCATAGCGCCATCCACATTGGTGGGATCCAGTCCACCCACGTACTGCACGCCCATCTGCATCGCTTCGCGCATCAGGCCATCCACTTTTGAATGCAGTAAACCGTGCTGCGGGAAGGCGACAATTTCACAGGGAAATTCGGGGTGGTTCGCCAGCGCCAGCTTCAGATGCTCCAGGCTTTTCAGGCCACTCACCGGATCGATGTTGCAATGGCTGCGTGCTTCTGTGGTGCCTTTACTGTGCAATAAGCCGATCAATGCTTCAGCACGCGCCTGCGATGTGGGGAGCAACTGCGGGATCAGTACCTGCTCACGAGCAATCATATCCATGATGGTTTTGCCCTGGCGCGGACGCGGGGCTTGCCAGGGGCCGCTGTAAAATGTTTTGTCCAGGTGGATGTGCATGTCACGGGTGCGCGGCAACAGCAGCGAGCCTTGGGCATCCCACTGCGGAATGTCGGCATTGCGCGCTGTACCGGCGGCTTCGATGGCGGCAAATTTGCCGTCTTTGACAGTGATATCGTAAAGCGCTGTCCGCGTCGCGATGATGTCGTTGCCGTCACGCTCAAAGCCTTCTTCGAGGCGTACGTTGAGCAATTGGTAATGGTCCACGCGCGGTGGCGGCGCAGAGATTGGCGCTGCGGCGGAAGAGGGCGAGGGAGCGGCGGCGCTCATGCCGGCTGCCAGCAGGCTTCCGGCGGCGGTGAGGCGGACGCCCTGGCTAATGAAATCGCGACGGCTAGGTGAAATGAGGTGCATCAGAGGCTCCAGTCAACAAGGAAAACGTTAATCTGGCAAAACCCGGGTCGCGGCGCTGCGATATTTCCCACTGCTGAGCAGTGGAAAAATCACTGCCACTTCAACTGGCAAAATTCGACTAACGCCTCGGACAGCGCCTGCTGCAAATCGTCCTGTGGGGAACGGCAAAACAGCGCCAGTTCGAAGTGGTTGATCGGCGGTAAACCAGAAGTTTCATCCAGCACGCGATGCCCCGGCAGACGACAGCTGGCAGGCAGCAAGGTCAAGCCTAAACCCGCCGCGCTGGCACTGGCGAGCGCCACCAGACTGGCACTGCTATAACTGATGCGCCAGCTGCGGCCCAGCGCATCCAGCGTCTGGCACATCTCCTCGCGATACAGTCCCTGCTGGGGAAATACCACCAGCGGCACTGGCGTCTGCTCAAAGCAGGGGTGTTCGGCGCTGTCCAGCCACAGCAGGGGTTCCGGTCGCGCTGCCAGCGGACGTTCACCGCCGGGGTGCTTGATCAGCATGATATCCAGCTCTTCTCGCTGCCACGCACGATGCAAGTCGACATACATGCCGCTCATCACGTCGAGGCGCAGCTGAGGATGTTCGCGACTAAACTGTGCCAGCAGTGCTGCGGTGGGGGCTGCAAAATCCTCTGGCACGCCAAGGCGCAGGACGCCATCGCGCCACTTGTCGCTCAGTACATCGTGAGCTTCGCCGTTGAGCGCAATGATCCGGCGGGCATAGCCAAGTAATTTCTCTCCCTCCTCAGTTAACACCACCTGATGCGAGGTGCGTTCCAGCAGCGCTTTACCAATCATCTCTTCCAGGCGGCGAACCTGCTGGCTGACGGTGGATTGCGAGAGGTGCACGCGCTCAGCGGCGCGTGTGAAGCTGGCGGTTTCACATACCGCGACAAAACTGAGTAACTGCTGCGGCGTAAACATCGGCTGACGATTCATTTTTCCACTGATCGCTATGGTGTTATTTCATTTCCAAATAGTAACCATTGCTGCGACCCTGACAACCTTTCTACTGCAGGATTGTGTATGAACCGACATTCCAACGGATTGACGCTCGCCGCTTTGGTGCTGGCCGGGCTCAATATGCGTCCGTTACTGACCTCTGTTAGCCCATTGCTGGGCGAACTTCGCCAGGCCATGAACCTCTCTTCGATTGCCGCTTCGTTGTTACCCGCCGTGCCGATGGTGATGATGGGCGCGGTGGCGCTACTCAGTGCCTCCCTGATGCAACGTGTTCCGCTGCAACGTTTGTTGATCGCCGGGCTGATCCTGCTGCTGCTGGCGCTGGCCGCACGCGGTGTGATTCACGACGGGCAATGGCTGGTGGTCAGCGCGCTTTTTGCCGGGCTGGGGGTTGGCGTGGTGCAGATGGCGATGCCAGGGTTGATTCGTCAGCGCTTTGCTCAGCGCAGCGCCCCGGTTACCGGGTTGTGGGCGGGCGCGTTAATGGGCGGCGGCGGATTGGGGGCAGCACTCTCGCCGTGGCTCAGCGCGCATTTCGGCTGGTCACTGGCGCTCACCGGTTGGGCACTGCCCGTATTGCTGGCGATTGTGCTGTGGTGGATCGTGCGTGTGCCGGTGACGCAAAGCGCAGAGTCGGTCTCTATGCCCTCGCTCTGGCGCAAACCGCGCGCCTGGTCGCTGGCACTCAGTTTTGGCCTGGTCAATGGCGGCTATGCGACCTGCGTCGCCTGGCTTCCGGATGCTTATCACCACCTTGGCTGGTCAGCACAGGCGGGCGGCTCATTGCTGGGCGTGATGATCCTTTGCCAGGTGGCAGGCGCGTTGTTGATGCCCTTGCTGGCGCGCAAGGCGGATCGCCGTCCACAGCTGATCATCAGTCTGGTTTGCCAGCTGGTCGGTATGTGCGGTTTCCTGTTTGCCCCCCTGTTGGCGCCATGGTTGTGGGCCGCGATTGCCGGATTTGGTTTAGGGGCTGCGTTCCCGCTGGCGATGGTGCTGGCGCTCGATCACCTGCCACATCCGCAGGCGGGTGCACGGCTGGTGGCGTTTATGCAGGGCGCAGGTTTCATCATCGCCGGATGTATGCCGTTTATCGCCGGTCAGTTGCAGGCGCTGACGCACAGTTTTACCAGCGTGTGGATGATGCAGGGCGCCGTGACGGTGGGATTGATTGTGCTGAATCTTCGCTTTCATCCCCACAGTTATCGTCGGGCCTTTGGTCAGACAGAGTGAGTATTGGTCCTACCAAAACGATTTAAATGTTGCCACATCGTCACATAACACGAAAAATCACCCCAGCGTCGTTGCTTTAGGTTAACAATGCATTAACTATCTGGAGCCAGAAAGCCCCGCACTGCATTTTGGTCCTACCAATTTCAGTGAGCAGAAGGGCAAGACCTGCGGCGCAAACCTGCATTGCCGTTGCGCTGCACTCATCTGGTAACCTCTGGAGATAACGGCATGCCGGTGTGGCAACAAAACTACGATCCTCTCAACAATCTGTGGCTCTCCAGCCTGGTGGCGGTGATTCCGATTGTGTTCTTCTTCTTCGCGCTGCTGAAGCTTAAGCTGAAAGGCTATCAGGCGGGCACCGCCACGGTGGTGATTGCACTGCTGGTGGCGCTGTTTCTGTATGGCATGCCGTTGGGCCAGGCGCTGGCTTCCGTGGTGTATGGCTTCCTGTACGGCCTGTGGCCAATCGCCTGGATCATCGTCGCGGCGGTATTTGTGTATAAAATCTCGGTGAAAACCGGGCAATTCGACATTATCCGCGCTTCGATCCTCTCGATTACTCCCGATCAGCGCTTGCAGATGCTGATCGTCGGTTTCTCCTTCGGCGCGTTTCTCGAAGGGGCGGCGGGTTTTGGCGCACCGGTGGCGATCACCGCAGCCCTGCTGGTGGGATTAGGCTTTAATCCGCTGTACGCGGCTGGCTTATGCTTGATCGTCAACACCGCGCCAGTGGCCTTTGGTGCGATGGGGATTCCGATTATTGTCGCCGGGCAAGTCACCGGACTCGACAGCTTCCAGATCGGGCAAATGGCCGGGCGTCAATTGCCGTTCCTGACCATCATTGTGCTGTTCTGGATCATGGCGATTATGGATGGCTGGCGCGGTATCAAGGAAACATGGCCAGCGGTGATCGTGGCGGGCGGATCGTTCGCCATTGCGCAGTTCCTCAGCTCCAACTTCCTTGGCCCGGAATTGCCAGACATTATCTCGTCACTGGCCTCTCTCATCTGCCTCACGCTGTTCCTGCGCCGCTGGAAGCCAGTACGTATTTTCCGTTTCGATGAGAAAACCGCCGTTGACCCAACGCAAACCTCTCAGCGCTATACGTTGGGCCAGATTGTGCGTGCGTGGATGCCATTCCTGTTCCTCACTGCTACCGTCACCCTGTGGAGCATTCCGCCGTTCAAAGCGCTGTTTGCTAAAGGTGGCGTGATGTATGACTGGGTGTTCAGCGTTCCGGTGCCGCTGCTGCATGAGCTGGTGGCACGTATGCCACCAGTGGTGAGTGCGGCAACGCCTTATGCGGCCATCTTCAAGTTTGATGTGCTGTCAGCCACCGGCACAGCGATTATCGTGGCGGCGGTGCTGTCAGTGATTTGGCTGCGCATGAAGCCCGCTGCGGCGATCCAGACCTTCGGTGAGACGCTGAAAGAGTTGGCATTGCCCATCTACTCAATCGGTATGGTGCTGGCCTTCGCCTTTATCTCCAACTACTCCGGATTGTCTGCCACACTGGCCTTAGCGCTGGCGCACACCGGCAATGCCTTTACTTTCTTCTCGCCGTTCCTTGGCTGGCTGGGTGTGTTTCTGACAGGATCCGATACCTCTTCTAATGCGCTGTTCGCGGCGTTGCAGGCCACCACCGCGCAGCAGATTGGTGTGTCGGATGTGCTGCTGGTGGCCGCCAACACCACGGGGGGCGTGACGGGTAAGATGATTTCACCTCAGTCGATCGCCATCGCCTGCGCCGCTGTGGGGCTGGTGGGTAAAGAGTCGGATCTGTTCCGCTTTACCGTTAAACACAGTCTGATCTTCACCTGTATGGTGGGGGTGATCACGACGCTGCAAGCTTATGTCTTAACCTGGATGATTCCATGACAGAAAACACGCCGCGATTAGCGGAAACGCTACGGGCGCGATTGCTCGCCTGGATTGAGAAACATCAGCTGGAGCCGGGTATGCGCTTACCGGCCGAGCGTCAGTTGGCCGCTGAGTTCGGTGTGTCACGCTCATCATTGCGTGAGGCGATTCAGCAGCTGATCAGTAGCGGCGTGTTAATCAGTAAACGCGGCGGGGGTACCTGGCTATGTGAGCCGCAGGAACCCTGGTCGGAACAGCGGATTGTCGAGCCGATTCGCCAACTGCTGGCGGACGACCCGGATTATCGCTGGGATATCCTGGAAGCGCGCCACGCCATCGAAGCCAGTACCGCCTGGCACGCCGCCTTGCGTGCCACGGAAGCGGATAAAGAGAAGCTGCGTCTTGCCTTTGATGCGCTGCTGAAGATGCACGACTGTGACGATCCTGATATCGCGGCGCAGGCCGATCTGCGCTTCCATCTCGCCATTGCTGAGGCCTCGCACAATGTGGTGCTACTGCAAACCATGCGCGGTTTCTTCGATTTGCTGCAGTCTTCGGTACTGCACAGCCGCCAGCGCATGTACACCCAGCCGGTGATTTTTAATCGCCTGAATGAACAGCACCAGGCGATGTTCGATGCGGTGATGGCCGGTGATGCCGAGTCGGCACGCCAGGCGGCGATGGATCACCTCGGCTTTGTGCATACCACCTTGAAATCGCTCCATGAAGATGAAGCCCGGCAGGCGCGGATTACCCGCTTGCCAGGCGAGTCCCTGGATAATCGTAAGGAAAAAAACTGATGATCATCTCTGCAGCCAGTGACTATCGCGCCGCGGCGCAACGCATCCTGCCCCCGTTCCTGTTCCACTACCTTGACGGCGGCGCGTATGCCGAACACACCCTGAAGCGCAATGTGTCCGATCTGTCGGACGTGGCACTGCGTCAGCGTGTGTTGAAGAACATGTCCGATCTCAGTCTGGAAACCAAACTGTTCAACGAAACGCTGTCGATGCCGGTCGCGTTAGCGCCTGTGGGTTTGTGCGGCATGTACGCGCGACGCGGGGAAGTGCAGGCCGCGCGTGCAGCGGCACTGAAAGGCATTCCGTTCACGCTCTCCACCGTATCGTTGTGTCCGATTGAAGAGGTGGCGCCTGCCATTAATCGTCCGATGTGGTTCCAGCTGTATGTGCTGCGCGATCGTGGCTTTATGCGTAACGCACTGGAACGCGCGAAAGCGGCGGGCTGTTCGACGCTGGTCTTCACCGTGGATATGCCGACGCCGGGCGCGCGCTACCGCGATGCGCATTCGGGCATGAGCGGGCCAAACGCGGCGATGCGTCGCTACTGGCAGGCGGTGACGCATCCGCAGTGGGCGTGGGATGTGGGGCTGAATGGCCGTCCGCACGATCTCGGTAATATCTCTGCTTATCTCGGTAAACCTACCGGTCTGGAAGATTACATTGGCTGGCTGGCCAATAACTTTGACCCGTCGATCTCATGGAAAGACCTGGAGTGGATTCGTGAGTTCTGGGATGGCCCTATGGTGATCAAAGGCATTCTGGATCCTGAAGATGCGCGTGATGCGGTGCGCTTCGGCGCGGACGGCATAGTGGTCTCTAACCATGGCGGACGTCAGCTGGATGGTGTGCTGTCATCGGCACGTGCACTGCCCGCGATCGCAGACGCCGTGAAAGGCGATATTGCCATTCTGGCCGACAGTGGTATCCGCAACGGGTTGGATGTGGTGCGTATGATCGCGCTCGGTGCAGATACGGTGCTGCTGGGCCGTGCCTTTATCTATGCGCTGGCGACCCATGGCCAGCGTGGCGTTGAGAATTTGCTGAATTTGATTGAGAAAGAGATGAAAGTGGCGATGACGCTGACCGGGGCAAAAAGCATTGCTGAGATCACCCAGGATTCGCTGGTGCAGGCAAATGCGCTGCTGAGCGAAGCGGGTTTACATCCGGCTCGACCGCGTGCCGTGAGCTGAAGCGCGAAAAGCAAAATGGGAGGGGTTGTCTATACTGATCTCCTGTCTGACTAACAGGAGGAATGACATGACCATTCATAAGAAAGGATCGGCCCATTGGGAAGGCGACATCAAAGGCAAAGGTACCGTGAGCACCGAAAGTGGCGTGCTGAGCAACCAGCCTTACGGTTTTAATACCCGTTTTGAGGGTGAGAAGGGCACCAATCCGGAAGAGTTGATCGGTGCTGCACATGCGGCGTGCTTCTCCATGGCGTTGTCGCTGATGCTGGGTCAGGCTGGCCATCCGCCAAAAAGCATCGACACCACAGCGGATGTGTCACTGGACAAAAAAGGTGAAGGTTTTGCCATTACTAAAATCGCACTGACCAGCACCATTGCGTTACCTGGCATCGACAGTGCCAAATTTGATGAGATTATTCAGAAAGCCAAAGCGGGCTGCCCGGTCTCTCAGGTGCTGAATGCCGAGATCAGCCTGGACTATACGCTGAATAATTAATCGCCCTTACGGTTTACCAGCGGTAGAATAGCGATGCGCCTTTGGGCGCATCGTTGCTTTCTGCCGTCTGGAGGATGCGTGGGGAAAAAACTGGCTGCAACTAAACACTGGAAAATGATTGTGGTGCTGCTGTGCATTTGCGGCGCGCTGATGCTGATTCGTTGGGCTGCCATGATATGGGGCTGAAAGATTGGATCTGCCGCCATAAGCTCGGCGTGCTAGTGATGGTGATTCTGGTGCTGGAAGGGGTGCACTATCTGCTGACCGCCTCCTGGTTACCGTGGCAACTCGGTTGATTCAGGCGTATTCGCTGTCTGGCTGGCGAACGTTACGCACACTGCTGCGCGCAATGCGATAGGCCTTGCGTGGGTCACCCGCCACAAACTCAAAGGTGGGTGAGTAGTAGAATGGCAACCAGCCTTCAAAGCTGCTCTCCCACTCCCAGCGTACCGGGCAGGGCCAGAGAATGCCATCATACAAAATGTAATAAACCCAGCGTCCGTTTGGACGACGGGGGCGATGATTCTTCATGGGATTCACAACGGTAATAGTGTAAAGCAGCTTATATTTTGGACGCTGCGCGCCGATCTTGCAATGCCGTCTGGCTTATTTTTTGTACAATGAATATAAAATGGCACCGAATTAACGGTGCACTTCCCCGCACAGCAGGACCACATTCGGACGGACTTTATGGATGCGGTCGGCCATTTGCTCACAGGCCACTTTGGTCGGGTAGATACGTTCTGACACGGGTAAGGCGTCACAGGCATCATGTCCACACGCGCTCACTAACAACACAAAACCAATCAGCATGATTGGACTCCTTTAACACGTTCCTGATGATACGGAAGCAGTGGCTGTTCGTTCCTTTTTTTAATCCAGTATAGCCAAACGGCAGCAGAGTCAATGATCACCTTGAGCGGCCTTGTGGTGCGAACGGTGAGATTATAACCAGCCGGACACACATCCGCAGTACAATCTGGGCTAAACTGTGCGGCCCTGACAAGAATGATGAGTGAGTGACCAATGTTGAACGAAATTGCCCATCCGGCCAGCAGCCCAAAACAAGCCGCGCTGCAACTGGTGATTGAACTGGTGCGTGCAGGCAAACTCAGCCCAATGCAAGGCGATGCTTCAAACATGATTTCTATCTACGAGCAGTTCAAAGCCCATTTTGAGGCGGACAAACACAAAGACTCGGCCATTTCCTGATGCTTTTATCCTGAAAACAGCGCAAGAGATTGCGCTGTTTTTTTTATGCGTAGAACCAGGCGGGCAGAATCGCGATCAGGTTATTCAGCGTATGCAGGAAGATGGGAAGCGCGAGGCTATTGCTGCGCAGACGGGCGTAACACAGCAACAGTGAAAACAGCGTCAGGGCCACGATGGTTTCCCAGTGCACGTACTGCGTGTGCATCGCGGCGAACAGCAGCGAGGTGAGCAGCATGCAGGCGAAGCGACTCTTCGGCGCCCACAACAGAAACCCCTGTAACAGAAAACCGCGGAACAACACCTCTTCAAACACTGGCGCCAGCAGCACGGCGGTCAGCAGCAGGATCAACATCGAACTGCGACCCTGTTGGCTCTGGGCAATCAACCAGCCTTCCGGTTGCAGGAATTGCGTTTGCGCCACCATCAGTGCCACCAGCGCACCCACAAACAGCAACGCCTGGCCAGGGCGGAGATATCCCAGCGGAATGTCAGTGCGGCGTTGGCAGTAAAAACGATACAGCGGATAAATGACCGCGAATTCGAACAAGCAGAGCACAGGCACCAGTAAACCGTTATTACGCAGCGCCCCGTAGTTGGGAAACAGCGTAATCAGCATGGTCACGACGTAATACACCACAAAGCTCGCGGCATAGAACAGCGTCAGCGTCACTTTGTCGGATTGGGTGTCCATAATCAGCTCAATGGGCAGAGGAAAACGCATAGTAGCAATGGCGATCATTGCTGTCGAGATGGCCCCACACAGAATCGCACTGCTCAAAAATTCCGCCGCGAGGACTAAATCTGCGGCGGCCTGCGCCGATAACCGAAAAAACCATTACAGGACAGAGGCGTCTTGAACGCGCACCCTGTCTTCTCTTTTGCTGCCTCTGTTTTGCGAGCATATTGCATGAATTCTGAGTATCACCGGCACGCGACCTTGCCTGCCAGGGCTAATATGGAAGCGCACACCGTTCGGGTGACGCGACGCAGTTTGCGCACCTTGACGTCGCTGCTGTTTGGCGTGCTGCTGCTTTCAGTCGTGATGGTGCTGGTGATAGCCCACCGACAAAACAGTGATTCCATCCAGCAGGATGTCAACCTGATGCGCCAGGCCTGGCTACAGCAGCAGGAGAAGATGATCATTGATGTGCGTGATTATGCCAACTGGGGTGAAGGCTGGAAAAATTTGCACCTGACGGTGAACAAAGTCTGGGCGTGGGACGAAGAGAACTTTGGCCCAAGCCTGTACAAAGAGTATCACTACGATGGCGTGTTTGTGATCGATGGTGCGGGCAAAACGCGCTATGCGGTGGTGAATGGCAAATTGTCAGAAGCTTCGCTGGAGAGTTGGTTAGGCGGGCAAAGTGCACTGTTGCTGGCTGCCGCACGTCACCAGCCTGATGATGGCATCACGCGCAATGCGATAATCAACCAACAACCGGCATTGGTGGTGGCTGCGCCGATCACGCCAGGCAAAGTGCCCGATCTCCCTACTATCCCAGGCCCCGCTTCGGTGATGGTGTTCATCAACATCATGACGCCGGAAAAACTGCAGGCGCTTGGCAAGTCGCTCAATGTGGTTGCTCCGCGCATTGCCAATGGCCTAAACGATGCATTGTATGAGCCGCGGCTGGTCGAACCGGTGATTCAGGGCGAGCCGATGGTGTTGCGCTGGCAGGCTAAAAATCCCGGGTTCGGCGTGATCTGGCTGATGATGCCACTGCTCTTCTTCACGGTGCTGGCGGTCGCGCTCGTCACACGCCGGGTGGTTCGCCATGCATTGCACAATGCGGTGATCTCTGATCGTCGCTTTGAAATGCTGGCCATCAGCCAGCGTGAGCTGGCCAACAGTGAAGAGCGTTTTCGCGATCTGGCAGAAGCGGCCTCGGACTGGATTTGGGAAGTCGACGATCAGGGCCGTCTTTGCTATCTCTCCTCGCGCTTTGCGGCAGTCACCGGACACGATATCAAAAGCTGGATTGGACGCCCGCTGGATCAGCTCCTTAGCCATCCTAGCCATTCGCTGGTGGCCTGGCTGCTGCGTCAGGGCGATGAAATGCAGCATGTACCGCTGCGCTGCCAGTTTATGGCCGCCAATGGTGAGCGTCGTATCGGTGAACTGATGGCGAAAACCATTCGCCGCAACGGCTTGCGTACCGGCTTTCGCGGTGCAGTGTCTGATATCACTCATGAAGTAGATGCGGAAGCACGCATCCAGTTCCTGTCGCGCCACGATCTCCTCACTGGTCTCGCCAACCGCATGCAACTGCAGGAATTTCTGACCACGCATCTGGAACACGCCACGCAAGCGTCACCGCTGTTTGTCATCAGCTTCGATCTGGATCAGTTCAAACCGATCAACGATTCCTGGGGGCACGCGGTGGGCGATGTGGTGCTGAATGAGATCTCTCAGCGGCTGAAAAATCTGATCGGTCCCGATGAGCTGGCGGCACGGCTGGGCGGGGATGAGTTTATTCTGCTGCTGCGCGAAAGCTCGCGTGCCGGTCTGGAGTATCGTTGCCGTGCGCTGCAGCGCGCCGTCCATCAGCCCATTATCACCGGCTCGCACCAACTGAGCCTGACCGCCAGCATGGGTATTGTCAGCGCACCGCAGGATGCCAGCCAGCCGGAAGCCTTGCTGCGACTGGCGGACATTGCACTCGGTCAGGCACGCACGGCTGGACGCGATCGCTGGGTGTGGTACTCCAACGATATGGCCAACCATATTCAATCGAAACGCGATATGGTGCAGGCGATTGAAGAGGCGCTGCGCAACAACACGTTTTCACTGCACTATCAGCCGCGTTACCAGCTGCAAAGTGGACAGCTGGCTGGCGCGGAAGCGCTGATTCGCTGGCAAGTGGCTGAGGATCAATGGATTACCCCTGACCGCTTTATTCCGCTGGCGGAAGAGAATGGGCTGATCGCTGCCATCAGTGACTGGGTGCTCATGCGCGCCTGCCATGATGCCAGCGATTGGGGCGACCAGCGCTACGTATCCGTGAACATCTCTCCGGTGGAATTCCGTAATAGCGATCTGGTGGATCGTGTCGCACACGCGCTGGCGGTTAGCGGTTTACCGGCCACACGGCTGGAACTGGAGATCACTGAAAACGTGACCTTCGAGCATCCCGATCGTGCACTGGAAATCATGCAGGGGTTGCGTGCGCTGGGTGTGCGGCTGACGGTGGATGATTTTGGTACTGGCTATGCTGCTTTAGGCTATCTCAAAACCTTCCCGTTCAATGGTTTGAAAATCGATCGATCGTGGATGAAAGAGTTCCCGGAATCCAGGCAGGCACAATCAGTGGTGGCAGGGATTGTCGGATTGGCGCGGGCATTTGCACTCACCATCACGGCAGAAGGGATTGAAACCGAAGCGCAGCTCAATGAGCTTAAGGCGCTTTCTTGTGAAGAGGGACAGGGCTATTTTCTCGGCAAGCCAATGCCACTTGCGGCGTTTAAAGTGCGCTTGCAGGATGAAAAAGAAGCCGCTCAGTAAGTGCGGCTTCTCGGTTATGGCGGCGGTTTAGCCGCCCGTCTCATCAGGGCTTAACGCACCCGAACCGCAACCACGGTCATCAGGATGGCAAAGCCGATAAAAATGGCAAGTTCCATCATCGTCACCTCAGATAATTCTTAGATAATTGTAGTGACTCAGCGCGTGAATTTTAGACCGTGCGTGCGGTTAATCCTGGAAATTGAGAGGAAGATCGCGCGTTAGAACACAATTATTCGACTAATCCTCTGTCATTGTTTTCACAATAAGGGCTTGCTTTGTTACTCTCGGGAACGGTTCGTTTACTATCCAGGAGGAGAAACTTGTGACCCATTATGGAAAAGCGTTACTGGCTACGGCCTTTTTTGCCTTAACCGCCTGTCAGTCCGCCAGCAAACCGGACAGCACCGCTGCCGTCAGCCACGATCCCGAAGCCGATCAGTGTGGCGCATCGCAATATCAGAATTATATCGGCCAGCCACTGAGTAGCCTTGATACCCAACGCTTTGCGGTGCCAGTGCGCGCCATTCCGTGGAACGGTGCCGTCACCATGGACTTCAATCTGCGCCGCCTGAACTTTACCGCCGACCAAAGCGGTAAAATTTCGCGGGTTTACTGCGGGTAAATTCAAACGGACATCGCATTGTCATCGGGCTGTCATGGCGCCGGGCGAGGATAGCTGCGCATTACGGAGATTTCCTCGTCACTCTCGAATATGCAATGCTCGTCTTGTTTCTTCCCGCCTCGGCGGGAATTTTTTTATCTATTAATCCGTACTGGATTAATTGAGGAGCGACGATGAGACACACCGGTAAAATCCTGCTAATCACCCTGTTATTAAGCCCACTGGCGCACGCCTCGAGCGAAGCCGCTTGGCAGCAAAACACGCAAAGCCGGCAGCAAGCTTGTCTGAAAGCCAGCGGCCTGAAGGCGGTGAAAGTGGTGGGTAAACCGATTCAGTATGACGATAGCGTCGGTTACGATGCGGTACTGCTGGAAGGGCGTTATCCACAGAAGCACATGAAAAACCAGCTCGGGCATGAGCTGTGTCTGTATCATCGTGCGAGCGGTAAGGCGGTGGTCAGCGAAGCCGATCATCTGCGTGTCGTGAAGTAAAACGCGATGAGGCGCGCCTGTAAACGGCGGGTCTGGAAGCCGTTGAACGCTGTAGATGTCTTTAGAGCCCGCCTGCAAACGGCGCGTCTGGAAGTCGTTGAGCGCTGTAGATGTCTTTAGAGCCCGCCTGCAAACGGCGGGTCTGGAAGCCGCTGAACGCTACAGATGTCTTTAAGATCCACCGCAAACGGTGCGTCTGAAAGTCACTGAACGCTGATGTCTTAGGATCCGCCTGCACATAAGGTGATTTGGCAGGTGGCTGAATGACGGCACATTACGGCTTTTGTTGTCTGTCTTCCAGCAGCTGCGCCAGCAAATTACGGTAGCTTTGTAGCTGCTGCTCATCTCCTTCAAATTCCAGTTTGGCAATCACCCGCGCAATGATCGCTTTGCTGGTCGCGGGCTGACCATCATCCATCAATTCGCGCATGATCGCTGCCAGCAGATCGCTCTCGTGCGGCGCATGCCAGGCAGGACTGTTGAAGTAGTCGGTAATCGCCCGACTGGCGCTGTTAGGATGTGTTCTCATGGCTGACCTCCGCAGAGACAACGATGCTCACCGCCGTTTATTGGCAGCATTGGGAAATATGGGTTAAGCATGGGAACTGTCCAGAACGGGCAGCGCCTCGCCAGCGATGGCCGGTGATTTTTTAAACATAGATGCGGCGTCGAATATTGTCAGTAATGGATAGACATATTTTTTCACGTTTGCTCTCTGTCGCGATGCGCTTATCTTGCTGAGTTGTTTGTTTCAGCACATAAAGACACTACAAATCGTGCCCCTTACACTATTTGCTGTGAGCAGAATCACGCACGGCAGCGGAAAACTGCGTTTTTAACCCGATGCCATGTTTTGCCGTCCAGCGATGTTATGAGGTTGTTAGACTGAACCCTCATTTCATTTTTTCTGATGTACACGCCCATGCTACGCTCCATCGAGTCCTGGAAGGTCAATCTGATATCGGTCTGGTTTGGCTGCTTTTTCACTGGATTAGCCATCAGCCAGATTATTCCCTTCCTGCCGCTTTACGTTGAGGAACTCGGTATCCATGGCGCCAATGCACTGAGCGTCTGGTCGGGTCTCACCTTCAGTATCACCTTCATCGTCTCTGCTGCGGTGGCGCCGCTGTGGGGCAGTCTGGCTGACCGTAAAGGGCGCAAGCTGATGCTGTTACGCGCATCTTTTGGTATGGGTGCGGTGATTCTGCTGCAGGCTTTTGTGACCGAAGCATGGCAGCTGCTGCTGCTGCGTGCGCTCATGGGCCTGACATCCGGTTATATTCCTAATGCGATGGCGCTGGTGGCCGCTCAGGTTCCGCGTGAGCGCAGCGGCTGGGCATTGAGCTGTGTCTCCACCGGGCAAATTGGCGGCGTGATTCTGGGGCCGATGATCGGCGGGCTGCTGGCTGACTGGCTGGGACTGCGCATGGTGTTTATTGTCACGGCGGTGCTGTTGATGGTGAGCTTCCTTGTCACGTTGTTCCTGATCAAAGAGACCGGCTACACGCCAGTGAGCAAGCAGGACAAAATGAGCGGACGTGACGTGTTCCGCAGCCTCGACAATCCTCGTCTGATGATGTGTCTGTTCGTCACCACCATGGTGATCCAGATGTGTAACGGCTCGGTAAACCCGATCCTGACGCTGTTCGTGCGCGAGCTGGCACCCGATGCGCAGAATCTGGCCTTCCTCAGTGGTGTGATTGCTGCACTGCCGGGCGTTTCGGCGCTGATCTCCGCCCCTCGTTTGGGTAAGCTGGGCGATCGCATCGGCACGCAGCGCATTCTGATGGGCACCATGTTGTTTTCTCTGGTGTTGCTGATGGCGATGTCATTCGTTACCAGCGCCACCCAGTTAGGCGTGCTGCGTTTCCTGCTGGGCTTTGCCGATGGCGCGATGATGCCCGCAGTACAAACGCTGCTGGTACGCCACTCGCGCGATAATGTCACCGGACGCATCTTTGGTTACAACCAATCCTTTATGTATCTCGGCAATGTGGCCGGCCCGCTATTGGGTGCGGCGGTGTCTGCTGCGACCGGCTATCGCTGGGTCTTCTTCGCGACCGCCGTGGTGGTGCTGTTGAATGTCCTGCTTCTGCGCCGCTTCTATCGCCGCCCGAAAACCGAGCTGACTCCACCGCTGAGCCAGCAAGGTGAGGCGGCGAAGAATGCTACTGGCGCAGCGTCAGCGCGTAGTGCCACTGCTGCTGAGAAAGCAAAAACTCCGGGCTGACGCTGGGGCTCCATGAGTCGTCACCGCCCACGCCCATATGGAAGCCATCAAGGTGCAGCCAACAGCCTTCCTCTTCCCGTAACAGATGGCGATGCGAAGTATCCCGCAACTGTTCCAGGCTGTAGCGGCTGAGCGAGAAAGCAAAATCGCCGCTCGCCTGCCAGCTGCCGGTATCAAGCTGGCGCGTGCCGCAGCGCAATCCGTTCTCACCCGGGAACACATAGGCGGTACTCAGCGCAGCCAGCGGCTGCTGCCAGTGCGAAAACTGCGCCGCCAGTTGACGATCCGGATAGTTTTCGTGCGGCCCCAGGCCGAGCCAGCACACGTTCTGCGGTGCGTTCCTCAACTGACAACGCAACCCGATGCGCGCGGGAGCAGGCAAGCCCGGCGCCTGTTGCACCTCGACACTGATGCCCAACTCACCGTTGCCACCGATCTGATAACGCTTGTGGCTGGTAAAGATCACCTGCCCATTGGCCTGCCACTGATGCCAGGTTTCAATCAGCACGCTGTGTTTCAGACTATCGACCTGCATATCCAGCAGCACCGCTTCCAGCTGGTTATAGCCCGCGTGTTTCCAGCGTTCCACCCAGGCATTGGGATCGACATTGGCGGCTTCACTGGTGCCGATATCGTTATCAATCGGCGCGCGTACGAAGCACTCCTGCAATGGCGTCAGCATCGTCTCTTCATCGTTAACAAACCACTGCACCAATTCCCCACTGCGGCGCGAGAAGTGCCAGCGCTGTTGCGGCAATTGCACAGCAACCAGATCGTGATTGGCAATCAGTTCAGGCGCGGTTGGCATGGCATCAATCACCCGTGGCATTAACGCAGCGGGCAGCGGCCATTGATCCCAGGCCACACAGGCATCGGCTTCCGACCATGCGGTGGCCGCGATCTGATGCACCGCCAGATTCAGCCACGCATTACCCTGTAAATGTTCAGCAGCAGGGATATCAATCACCTGGCTGCCCTGCGCGGCAAGATGCAGCGGCAGTTCGCCCCGCGCGAGTGATACGCCATCCTGTTCGATCGACCAGCGCAGCACTTCATTATCGCTGCTGCGGAACAGATACTCGCTGGAGAGGGTGAAACGCCAGGCGTTATTGGCATCGCGCTGGAACTGGAAGAACTGCTGTGCACGCTGTGCTTCAAACAGAGCAGGATGCGGCGTGCGATCGGCAAACACCAGGCCGTTCATGCAAAACTGGCGGTCGTTAGGAGTATCACCAAAATCGCCGCCGTAGGCTTGCCATGGCTGGTCTTGCTCGTCATAACGCGTCAGGCTTTGATCGACCCAATCCCAGACAAAGCCGCCCTGCAGGCGCGGGAACTGGCGGAAAGCCTGCCAGTATTTGGCGAAGCCTCCGAAGCTATTGCCCATGGCATGCGCATACTCGCACAAGATTAACGGACGCGTTTCACCCGGCAGGCCAATCCATTTTTTCAGCGACCATTTCGGCACGGCTGGGAAGGGCTGATCCTGATCGACGCGCGCATACATTGGGCAGACAATGTCGGTGGCGGCGGTATTGGCACCTCCGCCTTCGTATTGCACCGGACGCGTCGGGTCGCTGCTTTTCACCCACTGATAGAGTGCATCGTGCGTACTGCCGTGGCCGGACTCATTGCCCAGTGACCAGATGATGATGCAGGCGTGGTTGCGATCGCGCTGTACCATGCGTGTCACACGTTCGCTGTAAGCGGCGAACCAGCGTGGATCGGCCGATAAACGGTTCATTGGCTGCATGCCGTGGGTTTCAATATTGGCCTCATCGACGACATATAAGCCATATTCATCGCACAGGCGATACCACAGCGGATGGTTGGGATAATGCGCACAGCGAACGGCGTTGAAGTTGTGACGCTTCATCAATTCAATATCGCGCCGCATGCTGGCTTCATCCACCACCTGGCCATTTTCCGGATGGTGTTCATGACGATTCACACCGCGAATCAGCAGCGCTTTACCGTTAACGCACAGCTGGCCGTTTTCAATGCTGACGCGCCGGAAGCCCACATCGTACGCTTCCGCTTCAATCACCTGGCCGTTGTCATCCAGCAGTGTCACCACGGCACGATAAAGGTGGGGCGTTTCCGCGCTCCACAGCAGCGGATTTTTTATCGGCAGCACCAGCAGCGCACGCTCTGGGTAATGTCCACGCTCGTCAATGACCGCACTGCCCGGTGCTTGTTCTTCGCTACCGATGCAGGTTTCGTCTTGCCACAGGCTCACACGCAGACGGCACTGATTTAGCGGCCGTTCACCAGCGTTAATTTTGACACTCACGCGCAGATCGCCACGGATATATTCCGGGCTCAGCGCCGTTTCGATTTGCACGTCAGCCAGTTGAGTTGATGGCTTATGGAGCAGGGTGACGTCGCGGAAAATCCCGCTCATGCGCCACATATCCTGATCTTCTAAATAGCTGCCATCGCTCCAGCGCAACACCATCACTGCCAGTCGGTTCTGGCCGCGCTGCAATGACTGACTCAGATCAAACTCGGCCGGCAGGCGGCTGTCCTGGGAATAGCCTATCCACTGCCCGTTGCACCACAAGAAGAAGGCGGAGTTGACACCATCAAACACAATGCGCGTTTGTCCTTGCGTCAGCCAACTGTCATTAACATTGAATGTGAGCGAATAACATCCGGTGGGGTTCTCTTTAGGTACCCAAGGCGGATTGACGGGGATGGGATACTGCACATTGGTGTAGATTGGCGCATCGAAGCCATGCAGTTGCCAGTTAGCGGGTACGGGAAGTGCGTGCGCGCCAGGCAGATCCTGCAGTAACCAACTTTGCGGCACCGCTTCGGGTTGAGGGAAATAGCTGAAAGTCCACTGACCGTTTAATAACTGGCGCGAAGGCGAGGGGGCGTCATCACGTGCACTGACTTCATCGCGCCAGCTGGAAAACGGCGGATGAGCATCCAGACGATTCAGGCTGGTGATCACCGGATTTTCCCAGTCGCGACGCGCCAGGATATCACTGAGAGAATGAGTGGGCAGGGTCATGGTAAGATCTCATTGATTGTAATGCGCTCACATTGCGTCATTTCGCGCGGCGTGTAAAGTGATCGACCGCCCGCAATGGTTGAAATTTTCGTCAATATGATGATGCCTCTGTGGTTTTTTCGCGGGCGTAGTGCCAGTAATTTGTTAAGCATGGTGAGCAGAGATGAATAGCGCCGGGTTGCAGAGAATTCTGTATTGTCGCGCCCGTTGCCGCCTCATACACTCAGCCCGATTTCACCATTCTGAGGTAATTATGGTCCGTATTATTAAACTCGCTGCCGTTGTGGCATTGGTGACCGCGTTGAGCGGTTGTATCTTCCCACCGCCGGGTGGCGGAGGCGGTTGGGGTGGTCCTGGCGGCGGTGGCGGTCCAGGTCGTGGCTTTATGGGACCCCATTAATTAGCGCCAGACGGTAATGCATGACGACGCGCGAAACGTTTCGAAAAAGCCCTATCTATGAAGTGAAACGTTTCGCCGTTACATATTGAAATTCCGTTTCTTTTTTAACGCTGCGCTTATTCTAAATTTTGGGCAAACTGCCAGAAACCCCTGTTGTTTTCGCTCCCTCAGTGCTAACGTCTGTTTTCCATCTCTTATTGAGCCCGTCGCATGAAAAACCTGATTGCGGAACTCCTGCTAAAACTGGCTGAGAAAGAAGAAGAGTCCAAAGAATTAGTGGTCCAGGTTGAGGCATTAGAAATTGTGCTGACGGCCATGCTGCGTAAACTGGAACCTGAACAATTCAACGAGATTGCGGCCGGTATCGCCACCGCGATGCCTCCACTTGCCCCTGCGGCAGAAACCCCTGATACCACTCTGCTGCGTAACTACGTTGAAAAGCTGCTGAATCATCCCCGCGTGTAAGCGTCACGTCACGCTGAAGAACCGATTTTGCTGTTAGCGTGCTCGCAGCAAGCTCTGGACGAGAGAATATATTTTTTTCTGCATTGCTTATTTCCTGCCATGATTAAGAGGCAATAATTCTATGGAGATTCCGGCAATGAAATCGTGTCTTTTGGCAATGATAGCAGCAGGCCTGCTGTTGGCGGGCAGTGCGGGGGCAGCAGAGAAAACCGCCCAACAAAATAAAATGACCATGTGTAACCAACACGCTTCCTCACAGGATTTAAAAGGGGACGCGCGTAAATCCTTCATGAGCGACTGTCTAAAAAAAGACAGCAAGATGGGCAGCATGACGCCGCAGCAAATGAAGATGAAAACCTGTAATACCGACGCGGCTGATAAAAAACTCAGCGGCGATGCGCGTAAGACCTTTATGAGTTCCTGCCTGAAAAAAGCCTAATCGAATGACCCCCTGATTTAAGGGTTCATACTTGGTATGGGCCCTTTTTATTGCACCTCTCTTTCTGATCAGAAGAAAAAGTAATAGCCGGAGCGTCATCACATTTTAAGTGCGGCAAAGGTGGCAGGATTTATTAATCCTAAATAAGGACTAATTAAAAAATAACCTATTCTTCCCCTCGAGGCCGGTTCCTTCGTCGGGCAGCTTTGACCTGTGGAGACTCTTATGAATGTGCTTGATTATGCGGTAATGGCGCTCTATGCGTTGATGATAGTGGCCATTACGCTCTGGGCGATGCGTAAAGTAGGCAGCACGCGTGATTTCTTCGCGGCAGGTGGAAAAATGCCCTGGTGGCTATCCGGCGTCTCGCATCATATGTCCGGCTACAGTGCGGCCGTGTTCGTGGCCTATGCCGCAGTGGCTTACAACATGGGCATCACCATCTATTTCTGGTGGGCGTTTCCCATCTCGATTGCGGTATTAATCGGATCGCGCCTCTTTGCGCCACGCTGGGCCCGGCTGCGGATTCATATGAATATCGAATCGCCGATGGAGTACCTCGCTACGCGTTACAACCTGCCAACGCAGATGGTGCTGGCGTGGAGTGGGGTGCTGCTGAAAACCTTCGACGTCGGCGCTAAATGGGCCGCCATCGCCGTGATCATCAACGTCTTTACCGGATTAGATCCGTTGATAGGCATTTGCATCTCCGGTGCGCTGAGCCTGTTCTATACGGTGATGGGCGGTTTATGGGCCGATGCCTGTAATGACTTCGGCCAGTTTGTGGTGCAGTTTGTCGCCGCGATTGTCATGGTGGTGGCTGTGGCGATGCATCTTGGTGGTTTCGGCGAGCTGTTTACCATCTGGCAGCACTTGCCCGCGACGCACACCGACATCGTCCAGGAGCCGTACACACTCGGCTTTATTCTGGCTTACTTTGTGATTTACACCCTGAGCTACAACGGTGGTACCTGGAATCTGGCACAGCGCTTTATCGCCGCACCGGCGGGCCGCGATGCACGTAAAGCCGCGTTGCTCTCAGCCGCACTCTACCTGATCTGGCCGCTGATTCTGTTCTGGCCGATGTGGGCTGCACCGCTGCTGTTTCCTCATCTCAGCGATCCCTCACGTTCTTACTCTGTGATGGCCATGGAACTGCTGCCGAATGGGTTAATCGGATTAGTGCTGGTGGCAATGTTCACTCACACGTTATCGATGACCTCATCAGATGCCAATGCCATCACGGCAGTGGTGACGCGTGACATTCTTCCCGGCATGCTGCCGCGCCGTTTTCAGCGTGGTAAAAGCTCGCTGTTAGTGGCGCGTCTGACGGCTTTTCTCTTCATCATCACCACGTTGATTATCGCCATGAATGCCAGCCGTTTCGGCGGTGTGCTGTCTCTGCTGATTATCTGGTTCGGCGGATTGGTGGGGCCCATTTCGATTCCGATGCTTTTAGGCTTACTGCCCGCATTTCGCCGTAGCGGCAGTGCCGCCGCGCTGGTGAGTTGGGCGGTAGGCGTGGGCACCTTTTTCTGCGTGAAGTTTATCTTCACCGATGTCAGCACCGCCACTCAGGTGGCCGCACCCGTCATGTCATCACTGGTGCTGTTTGTGGTGATGGGATGGCTGCGTCGTGCGCCGGTCCGTCCGGAAGTTGACGCGCTGCTCACAGCACTCAATCAGGATCAGAATACGACTGCCAGTTCGCGCTGGCCGCAGAGTCACAACGCTTCTCAGGAGGGATTGGAATGACGCTTTTACAACAGGGAAAGCGCGACCGCTTATGGGTCAAACGCTTCGCCCATCGTGATGCATTAGGCGCCGCGGCGGCACAGGATTGCATCGCACATCTGCAGCAATTACTGCAACAGCAGGCGGTGGTGCGGATGGTATTTGCTGCCGCGCCTTCACAACGTGAGTTTCTCGCTGCACTGGCGGCCGCACCCCATCTCGACTGGCAGCGCATTCACGCGTTTCACATGGATGAATACATTGGGCTGAATGAGGGGGCGCCGCAGCGATTCAGTCATTTTCTGCGTGAGCATCTGTTTGACCAGGTTCAACCCGGCGAAGTGCATCTCATCCCTTCGAGTGGCGATCCGGCGGAAATTTGTCGCGCCTATGCGCACAAACTGGAGGCGGCGGCGATCGATGTGGTCTGTCTGGGCATTGGTGAAAATGGCCATCTGGCCTTTAACGATCCGCCGGTGGCGGATTTCAGCGATCCGCTTAGCGTCAAGACAGTGCAACTGGATCTCGCCTGCCGTCAGCAGCAGGTCAACGACGGCTGTTTCACCACACTCGAGCAGGTGCCAACGCACGCGGTGACCCTGACGATTCCCGCATTGATGCGTGGCACCCGGCTTTTCTGCATGGTGCCGGGCGCGACCAAACGCGCAGCAGTGCAGGCCACACTGCAGGATGCGATTTCCACGGCTTGCCCGGCAACGCAATTGCGCCAGCATCCCAATTGCACATTGTATATCGACGCGGATGCCTGCGCGGAGGTGGTCTTTGACTGAAACCCTGTTACGCGGTCTTGATTACCGCACGCTGGAGCCGATAGAGCTTTATCTGCGTGAAGGCACGTTGGCAGAGGTGCGATCGCTGTCAGAGCCCGACAACGATCTGATTCTGGCGCCGGGTCTGGTGGATCTGCAAGTGAATGGCTATCAGGGGGTAGATTTTAATCACTTTCCTTTTAGCGAACAGGATGTGCTGCATGCCACGCGCGCCTTGTGGCAGCAAGGCGTCACCAGCTTTATGCCAACGGTGATCACCGCACAAGCAGATGAGATCACGCAAGCGCTACAGCGATTGGCTAGCGCCAGTGAGCACTATTCTGACGTTGCGCTGGCGGTACCAGGATTTCATCTGGAAGGGCCGTTTTTGTCACCGGAAGATGGGCCGCGTGGTGCGCATCCACGCGAGGCGATCTGTGCGCCGGATATCGCCTTGTTTGATTGCTGGCAACGAGCCGCTCAGCAGGGCATTCGTTTACTGACGCTCTCGCCGGAATGGCCGCAAAGCCGCGAGCTCATTCAGCATTGCGTGACACAGCAGGTGCGGGTCGCGATAGGGCACACTTCAGCCTCTGCCGCGCAGATTCATGATGCGGTGCTGGCAGGTGCCTCGCTCTCTACCCATCTGGGCAATGGCGCGCATCTGCAACTGCCGCGCCATCCCAATTACATCTGGCAGCAGCTCGCAGAAGATGCGCTGGCGGCCACGCTGATTGCCGATGGTGACCATTTACCCGCCGAGGTGTTGAAAGTCTTTTTACGGGCGAAAGGCGAGCAGGCTTTACTGGTCAGTGATGTGACCTGTTTCGCTGGGCAGCCGCCGGGCATCTACGATTCGGCGATAGGCGGACGCGTACAGTTGAGTGCAGAAGGGCGGCTAAGTATGGCCGATGCACCACAGCTGCTGGCCGGGTCGGCGCGTGGTCTGCTGGATGGCGTCAATTTTCTGCTGCGGCAAAAATTAGCCTCTTTGCAGCAGGCGATTGAGATGGCATCGATTCGACCGGCGCAGCAGTTAGCTTTGCCTCAGCAGCATGGATTGTCACCCGGCGCGCCAGCGGATGTGCTGGTGCTGAAACCTCAGCCAGATAACAGCGTGGCGTTAGTGGCGTGCATCAAACAGGGCAAAAAGGTGTGGCAAGCCGCTTCAGCCTGAAGCGCAATGTTAATTTCCTCGCTAACGGCGCGATAAGTCATGGCTTATCCGCCGTTACGCTTTGTTTCTCCAGCGAATTCCTTCGCTTTGCCAGGTTTGCTGTTTGTAGGGATTTTATGTCGTGAATCCAATAAAAATGCAGGGAGCTGATCGTGGGCTATCAATCTGTCGTGGAAATCAAATCACTGGCGTAGCGTAAGCCGACCACATTCACCGTGGGTGATATCGATAGGGTGCGGATTCGCGAAGGTGAGCGAGTCCAGGTGCTGCAGGCAAAGTGCCCGCATGTTCGAGCAGGGCGCCACATTGGCTGGCATCAGGTGCGCAGGCTGCGCACCTGATTAATTCGCAACGGTTACTGTTTACTTAATGCTTCGGACTTGGCCATGCACTGCTGCATCGCGTTGATCACCGCCGCGCGGAAGCCTTTCTCCTCCAGCACTTTCACCGCTTCGATGGTGGTGCCGCCCGGTGAGCACACCATATCTTTTAATTCGCCTGGGTGTTTGCCGGTTTCCAGCACCATCTGCGCCGAGCCTTTGACCGCCTGTGCGGCAAATTGATAAGCCTGCGCACGTGGCATGCCGCCGAGCACGGCAGCATCTGCCATCGCTTCGATAAACATAAACACATAGGCTGGTGCTGATCCGCTCACGCCGACCACGGCATGAATCAGATATTCATTCACCACCGCGGCTTTGCCGAAGCTCTCGAAAATGCCGACCACTTCATCGACTTCATGCGGTTCCACCAGCACGTTAGGCGTGATTGAAGTCATACCTTCGTTCACCAGAGACGGCGTATTCGGCATGACGCGGATGATTTTGCGGTCGTGCCCCAGCACGGCGGCCAGCGAATCGAGGGTAACGCCTGCAGCAATCGACACCACCAGCGAATCTTTCTTCAATTGGCCCGCGAGATCTTTCAGCACCTTGAGAATCACATTCGGTTTCACGGCACCAAACAGGATATCGACTTCACGTGCCAGACTTTCCGGGCTCTCTGCCGCCGTCACGCCATATTGCTCTGCCATCGCCTGATTGGTGGCCGGTTTGCGGTCGCAGACCCAGATGTTGGCCGGGGCGATCAGCCCGCTGTTGACCAGTCCGCTGATAATGGCTTTCGCCATATTGCCGCAGCCGATAAACCCGATTTTCTTCTCCAGCATCGCTCTATCCTTTAAGTGTTCATTTTCTCGTGCGAGTTAGCTTACGACAGCTGTGCTGAATAACAAGCCGCGTAAAAATATTTGCCATTCTGCCGCAAGCGGGCAAGATCGCCTGCAGTTCTGTAGGAAAAAGGAAAACACATGTCGATTTGGGTTGATGCCGATGCCTGCCCCAATGTCATCAAAGAAGTGCTGTATCGTGCCGCCGAACGCGCCAAAATCACCGTGACTTTCGTGGCGAATCAGCCGCTGCGCGTACCGCCATCACCGTGGCTGAAAACGCTGCAGGTCGCGGCGGGGTTTGATGTCGCTGACAACGAGATCGTGAAGCGTGTGCAGCCGGGCGAGCTGGTGATCACCGGGGATATTCCTTTAGCGGCAGAAGTGCTGGAGAAGGGCGCTGCGGCGTTGAATCCGCGTGGCGAGCGCTACTCGCCGGATACCATTCGTCAGCGTCTGACCATGCGTGACTTTATGGAAACCCTGCGAGCGAGTGGCGTGCAAAGTGGCGGCCCGTCGGCGCTAAACCAACGTGACCGCCAGCTGTTTGCTAACGAATTGGATAAGTGGTTACGCCAGCGCTAATCAGACGAAGCTGTCATCGTCGTCGTAGTCGCCGCCACCAAAGTCGCTGAAATCGTTGTTATCCGCAAAGCTGTTGTTATCCCAGCTGGCGTTGTCGTTCAGGAAGGCATTGTTGCTGTCATTACCGTTAAAGGTATCGAGGCTGTTATCCACCTGCGGCAGCGCCGGTTCGTTGATGATATTCACAATCTCTTCCGGCTGAGAATGATGGAACATGCTGGTGAGCATATCGGCCATCACCACACCCCCGGCCACACCTACGGCTGTCTGTAATGCACCACCGAGGAAACCCGTGCCGCGCGCAGGCGGAGCCGCATATTGCTGTTGAGGCTGCGCGTATTGCTGCTGAGGCTGCTGTGGCGCGTTGCTCCACACTGGCTGTTGCTGCTGCGGCGCAGACTGGCGAGAACCGCCGCCAAACAGACTCGACAGGAAACCGCCGCTGCTCTGCTGCGGTGCTTGCTGTTGTTGCTGAGCCTGTGCCAGGCGATTCTCCAGATCGGCCACCTGAGCGTTGAGTTTTTTCAGCGCTGCTTCCTGAATCAGGATTGCCTGTGACATGTAGTAAGGCGCACCAGGCTGGTTCTGCAAGTGCTGTTTAATCAGCTGTTCGGCACCGGCATCACGCGGGCCGCTCTGGGTTTCAGCCTGTTTCAGCCGGCTAAAGAGATTGTCGATTAACTGTTGTTCTTCATTCTGCATGGTGTGAACCTCCAATGATTCGTACCTCCTTATATGTGGTCAACGTGACAGAAAGTAAATCAATGGCCTGGTAAGGAAATGTTGCCCGTGCTTACAAATAGGTTGATGCACGAAATGCGCATCATTTTATCGTTATTAATCATGTTGATAGTGAATTTAGGGTCGTAAATACGCGTAAATCGTGCTTCGCGGGTGGCTGATAAAATAAAATCCAGGTATCATGCGACGCAATATTGACCTGATGACCTTGCCCGTGCGGCATAAATACGGCGGAGGATGAGCCCGGATGTCATTACCCATCTATCTGATCGGCGCACGCGGTTGCGGTAAAACCACTATCGGCCAGGCCCTATCTCAGGCGCTTGGTTATGCCTTTAGCGATACCGATCATAACCTGCAGCTCATGACGCAACGCACCGTGGCGGAAATCGTCGCGGCTGAAGGCTGGGACAGCTTCCGTGCGCGCGAAACCGAGTCGCTGCGGGCGGTCACGGCGCCGGCAACGGTGATTGCCACCGGCGGCGGTATGGTGTTGGCTGAAGTGAATCGTCGCTTTATGCGCGAACATGGGCAGGTGATTTGGTTGAATGCCCCGTCAACGGTACTGGCCGATCGTCTTGAACGTCAGCCCGAAGCTGCACAGCGCCCGACGCTAACCGGTCGTCCGATTGCCGAGGAGATGAGCGATATTCTGCGTGAACGCGCGCATCTTTACCGTCAGACAGCACACCACGAAGTGAATGCCATGCAGGCGCCTGAACAGGTGGTTGATCAAATTCTTCAATCCCTTTCGCTCGCCCGCGCCAGCTAACCTCTTCAGATTTATCCCTCTTTTTTCTCGCGATCCGCCATTGTCTATACTCAGGTTAAGACAGGGGGATCGCCGCTGTCTGTGTGGAAACCAGACATAAGAGGGAAATCTATGCCAACTAAACCACCGTACCCGCGAGAAGCGCGCATCGTTGCCGTTGAGAAAGGCGCGGCAGGTAATACCGTGACATGGTATGAGTTACGCGCTGACCATCCGAAGCCCAACTCACTGATCAGCGAGCATAAAACGGAAGCCGAAGCGCAGGATGCCAAAGCCCGCTACGAAGACGCGGATAAAGAGTAATGCTCGCGGGCAGGGACGCCTGTAATTCATTCATTACCTTCCGTGGTTAACCAGATATTTTCAACTGCCATAAAATGGCCAATATGCCCGCCAGAACCGCCATCCTTTTCTGCTCTTATTCCATCTTGCCTGATAACGTCATTTTATTTTCAGTTTGCGCCGTATTTTATGCTGCGTTAAATCGACGCAAATATAGCCGGTTCAAAATTTGCGCTTGACCCGATCAGCAGAGCGAATTACTTTCACTGTATTGATATAGGAACTCAGTTCCACATAGTGAAACCAACACCATGACCACACTCGAAAACGCCGCTGCCGTACTTAAGCTTTTCCAGCGCTTTGGCGTGACGCAGGGCCATCCGGGCCTGACATTCACCGAGGTGGTTGAGGCGTTGGGATTGCCGAAAAGTACCGTTTCTCGCCTGCTGGCGACCATGGAAAGTGAAGGATTGCTTGAGCGTGATCCCGATAGTCGCTGTTTCCAGATTGGTCGTGTGCTGCTGTCGGTGGCCGGACATTACTTATCTACGCCGTTGGTGGATAGCGCTTCCGCGCCCATGGCGCAGTTGGCGGCCAGCAGTGGTTGTATGGGCTACATCTCAGTACTGGATGGTCAGGACGTTCTGGTGATGCGGATGTATCACGGTCGTTTTTTCACCCAGTTGGTGACGCCACCAGGTTCGCGCGTTTCTCTTTCCGGTACTTCAACCGGGCGCGTGCTGCTGGCGCAGTTGAGTGATGACGAAGTGCGTGCGCGTTTTGCCGATGACTGGCAAGCCGCATCCGCAAACTCGCCGCTGAACATTGATGCACTCTGTAAAGAATTAGCGGTGATTCGCCAGCAGGGCTGGGCACTGGCACGCAATGAGACGTTGCCAGGCATCAGCTCACTGGCGGTGGCGGTCACCAATAAACATCGCGGCGAAAGTGCCGCACTGTGTCTCTCGTTTCTCTCGCAAGAAGCGGCCCCGGGTTATCCGGACGCGCTGCTCAGCGAACTGCGCGCAACGGCTGCATTGATGGCCGAGAAATACGGCGCATAACCTTATTTTCGATTTAAAGGCGTTTATTCGCGCCACACCAGGGAAATAGCAGGTCTTCGGACCTGCCTATTTCAAAAATCAGGGAACGATTTATTAAAAGCGTTGATGTCCCGCGTGTCGGGCATAAAACGTATTACGCGTTTTCTACAGGGTGAAAATACGGGGATAATATGCGTCAACATAATCCAATAAAAAGTATCGGCGTGGGCTTAATGCTGGTTCTGCTGTCTGTAGCAGGTGCCATCATCGGGGTTCAGCTTATTACCACCATTGGGGTAACACCCAATACCTCTATTATCGGTGCGCTGTTTGCCATGCTGCTGGCGCGCATTCCTCTGCAATGGTTCCGTCGTTATCGCTCGATCGAAGTACAGAACCTTGCGCAAACCGCCATCTCTTCTGCCACCTTTGGTGCGGCGAACAGTCTGCTGATGCCGATTGCCGTGCCGTGGGCGCTGGGTGAACCGCAGCTGGTATTGCCGCTGTTTGTCGGTGTCAGTGCGGCAATGCTGCTGGATGCCTATTTGCTTTACCGCTTGTTTGATACCCGCGTGTTCCCCGCCAGCAATGCCTGGCCGCCGGGCGTGGCAGCAGCGGAAGCGATCAAAGCCGGCGATAAAGGCGGCCGTCAGGCATGGCTGCTGGTGGTCGGTATTGTCGGCGGTATCGCTGGCTCAATGCTGAAAATCCCTATGTCAGCCTTCGGTACGGCTTTTATCGGCAATATCTGGGCGTTGAGCATGTTGGGTATTGGTTTCCTGTTGCGTGCCTATGCGCAACCGGTTGCTGGCATTGATATCAACGCACTTTATATTCCTCACGGCATGATGGTCGGCGCAGGATTAGTCGCGCTGATTCAGGTGGTACAAGTGATCGTCAGCCGTCGCAATGAGCAGCTGAATGTCAGCCGCAGCGACAGCGAAGTGAAGCGCTCACTGGGCTTTGGCACAGTGGGATACATCATTATCTCCACTCTGCTGGCACTGGCGGGCGGTTTATGGAGCCAGATGGGCTTGCCGATGCTGGTGTTGTTCATCGTCTATGCCGCGTTCGCTGCCTTCGTGCATGAATTGATTGTCGGCATCGCTGCGATGCACTCAGGCTGGTTCCCAGCCTTTGCCGTGGCGTTGATTACCCTGATCCTCGGTATTCTGCTCGGCTTCCCGCCGCTGGCGCTCTGCCTGTTATGTGGCTTTACAGCCGCAACAGGACCGGCCTTTGCCGATATGGGTTATGACCTGAAAGCAGGCTTTATTCTGCGCGGTAATGGGGCCGATCTGCAGCAAGAGCTGTGGGGCCGCCGTATCCAGCTGATCGCCGCGATGATCGCCTTCGTGATCTGTATTCCGGTGGTATGGTACGCACACAACTTGTTCTTCGCAGAGAATCTGCTGCCGCCAGTGGCACGCGTTTACGCCAAAACCATTCAGGCCGGTGCCGAGCCAGGCATTGCTGGAAGCTTGCTGATGTGGGCGATTCCGGGTGCGATTATTCAGTTTATCGGTGGGCCGAAGCGTCAGTTAGGCGTATTGCTGGCGACCGGTTTGTTAATTAACAACGCCGCGGCAGGTTGGGCGGTGATGGTGGGGATCGCGCTGCGTATCCTGATCATTCGTGTGTGGGGCGAGCGTGGACGTTCACCGATGGAGGTGATGGCCGCAGGGTTTATTGCGGGCGACGCGCTGTACAGCTTCTTCCATTCTCTTTTTGCCAGTAGCACCAAGAAATAACCCAGGGAATTCAATATGAGTTTACAGCAGACACTGCAGGTTTTTGAGTTACTCGACAGCGCCTATGTCGATGGGCAGCAGGTAGTGGATCTTTTCGCCCACTACCCAGGCGTGACCGCCAGCTTCAAGCGTGTGACCGGTCCTAAAGGGCGTACCGATTTCGTGCGCATTGATATTCCTGGTGCGCAGGGCAAGAGCAAAGGCGGCACTGCGCCTACGCTGGGTATTGTCGGCCGTTTGGGCGGTATCGGTGCGCGTCCAACGCGTATCGGTATGGTGTCGGATGCAGATGGCGCAGTGGCGGCGGTGAGCAGTGCGCTGAAGCTGGCACAGATGCAGACCAAAGGCGATGTGCTGGCGGGTGACGTGATTATCACGACTCACATCTGCCCGGATGCGCCAACACGTCCGCATGAGCCAGTGGATTTCATGGATTCGCCTTGCGACGACATCACCATGAATGACAACGAAGTGATCGATGGCGTTGATGCCATCCTTTCAATCGATACCACCAAAGGTAACCGTATCCTGAACCATAAAGGCTACGCGATCTCGCCGACGGTGAAAGAGGGTTACATCCTGCGCGTGTCAGAAGATCTGCTGCGCATCATGGAGATGACCAGTGGTCAGCCAGCGGTGACGTTCCCGATCACCACGCAGGACATCACGCCCTACGGCAACGGTGTCTATCACCTTAACAGCATCCTGCAGCCGTCAACCGCCACCGATGTACCCGTGGTCGGTGTGGCAATTTGCGCGGAGTCTGTGGTGCCAGGTTGCGGCACCGGCGCCAGCCATGAAGTCGATATCGCAGCTACCGTGAAGTTTGCGGTGGAAGTGGCGAAAGAGTTTGGCCGTGAAACCTGTCAGTTCTATGACCAGCAAGAGTATGCGTTGCTGCTCTCTTTGTATGGTAGTCTCAGCCACCTGCGCACGCGGAAAGCCTAATGATGAAACAGTCCCTGGTTACCTTAACGATTGGTCAATCCCCGCGTAGCGACATTCTCCCGCTGCTGCAGGATCACTTACCGGAAGAGCAGGTAGCTCATGCCGGATTACTCGACGGCCTGACCTTAGCCGAGGTCGAGCAGTTCTATTCGCCTGAAGCGGGTGAGAAGGTGCTGGTTTCACGCATGACCAGCGGCGAGCAAGTGCGTTTGTCGGGACCGAAAGTGGAGCAGGGACTGCAGCGCAAGATCAGTGCGCTGGAAGAGCAGGGCTACGATACGATTTTGCTGCTGTGCACCGGTGAATTTGGCACGCTGAAAACCGAAAAGGCGCTGTTACTGGAGCCGGATCGCATTATCCCCCCGCTGGTGAGTGCCATTGTGCAGGAACATAAGGTGGGCATCGTGGTGCCGGTAACGGAGCAGATCGCTGAGCAGGCCAGCAAATGGCGTAATCTGCACAGCGCGCCTTGTTTTGCCGTCGCCAGCCCTTATCTGGCACAGCAGAATGATTTGATCGAGGCGGGCCTGTCGCTGCAAGAGCAGGGCGCGGATGTGGTGGTGCTTGACTGCATTGGCTATCACCAGAAGCACCGGGATTTCCTGCAGAAAATGCTGGGTATTCCGGTACTGTTATCTAACGTGCTGGTGGCGAAGTTAGCGGCAGAATTGATCGTCTGACTGAGGCCGATCACAACTCGTGTTCTAAGCTGCTTTTTCGCGTGACAGATCAGCGAGTTCCCTTGTAATCTGCCAGACACCATAATGTGCTGTGAGGAAGTAACATGCTCAACGTAAGTGAGTATTTCGACGGGAAAGTGAAATCCATTGGTTTCGACAGCGTAACCATTGGCCGTGCCAGCGTTGGCGTGATGGCAGAAGGTGAATACACCTTCGGTACAGGACAGCCGGAAGAGATGACGGTCGTGAGCGGCGCACTGAAAGTGCTGCTGCCAGGCGAAGCCGAGTGGAAATGGTACGAAGCGGGTTCCGTCTTCAACGTGCCCGGCAACAGCGAATTCCATTTGCAGGTGGCTGAGCCAACGTCTTATCTGTGCCGCTACTTGTAAGCCCTAAACTTCAACATTAGCTGCAACTAAACCGGGAATTCTGTAAAGAGTTGCCGGTTTTTTTTAAGAAGCAGCAACACTTATCTCCCATAAGCTGTGTACAAATTAAGTATAAATTTGCCCTCGCAGATGAATGGGTGCTAGGCTTAACATGTCTATTTTGTCCCCCCAGCGCTTTATCGCTGCTTAGTTGAGGTTACATGCGTATGGCACAGACGATGTCTCAGAAGGCTGCTCGCGAAGGTTTGGGAAGTCCTGAACTGTTTGAGGGCGGCGTATTTATTACTAAAAATGGCGTTGCTGAACTGTTTGTCCAAACCGCAGCAGAGCGTGAAGCCGAGTTAAAGAAAATAGAAGAAGAACGACAGATTAATGCGATGTTTAAGCTGGCAATGATCGCAAAACAGGAAATTAATGACAGTCAGGGCATGACACCTGAAGAGGTTTTAGAGAGATTACGTAGCGCCAGAACGTAATTAAGGGAATGAGTCAGTGATGCGTCAGTTTCGAATCGCTATTGCGCCGATGGCGGAATGGACCCTGAAAGATATTGAGTCTTATAAAATTGGTACGATTGGCGCGAAGCTAGCGGCAGAGTTTGTCGACAAGCTGCTGATAGATGCAGTGGCAGCTATTATGCAGGACCCCTTACGGTATCGCTTTAGTCATCTGTTATCGCAAAGAGGTTTGAACCTGCGAGAGAGGTTAGACCCTGAGAGCGAATATTGTGTGCTTTACGATTTTGACGGAGAAAGGGTACAAATTCTGATGTTTCTCAGCATGAAACAGGATTTTGTCACCACCCTATATCGCTATCAAATTTTGAAATGAACCCCGCTTGCAGCGGGGTTTAATTATATTGGCTTCAGCGCTTAGCTTCGCCGCCTAACGCTTCCACCAGATTGCTGATCAACGCGGCCAGTTCGCCGGTCATCAGGGTGAAATCCGCATCAAAGCGCATGGCGAAATCATCGCGGTCAATGTCGTCATTCTGCTCACGCAGCGTGTCGCTGAACTTCAGACGCTTGATCGATGCATCGTCGGCAATCACCAGTTGAATGCGTTCCTGCCAGTCCAGAGCCAGTTTGGTCACTACTTTACCGGCTTCGATATGGGTGGCGATCTCATCGGAGATCAGATCCTGTTTCTTGCAACGGATCACGCCGCCATCTTCCAGAATCGCTTTCAGCTCTGCTTCATCCATCAACGCGAAACCGGCAGGCAATTCGCCAGAACGTACCCATTCTGTCAGTGTCAGCTCAATCGGAGTTTCCAGCGTGAGTGGCACCACCGGCAGTGAACCGATGCTCTTACGCAGCAGCGCCAGGGTGTCTTCCGCTTTCTTGGCGCTGGCACAATCGACGATGATCAGGTTGTTCACGGTATCGATCCACATAAACGTCTGGCTGAAACGGCTAAACGCGCGTGGCAGCAGGCTATGCAGCACTTCATCTTTCAGCGAGTCTTTCTCGGTCTTTTTCAGCTTGCGGCTCTGTTCCGCTTCCAGCTTGTCGATCTTCGCTTCCAGCGCCTGCTTCACCACGGGTGAAGGCAGGATCTTCTGCTCGGTGCGGGCGCAAATCACGATCTGACCATTGATTTCATGCGTCAGCGCTTCGCCGCGGTTGCCCATCGGCGACACCCAGCCGGTTTTCGCCATATCCTGGCTGCCACAAGGGGAAAACGTGAAGGCGTCGAGCTGTTTTTCCAGATCGTCTGCGGACAGTGGGATGTCACGATTCAGACGATAAACCATCATATTTTTAAACCACAACATCGGGATTCCTTACCGTGGGTGCGATCGGGCGCACAAGTCTCAAAGTCAGCGCGCATGATAGCGAAACATCGGATTGGTTTCATTGCCTTTCCCGATTCAGCCTTCTACTGTATCTGTCACCTGAACGAATAATGAGGAATAAATCGTGCGTATTGGGATTGATTTAGGCGGTACCAAGATTGAAGTGATTGCGCTCTCCGATCAGGGGCAAGAGCTGTTCCGTCACCGCGTCAATACCCCGCGCGATGACTATGCCGCCACAGTCCAGGCGATTGTGGATTTAGTGCTACTGGCAGAGGAGAAAACCGGGGAAAAGGGCACCGTGGGGATCGGCATTCCCGGTACGATTTCGCCGTACACCCAGCGGGTCAAAAACGCCAACTCGACCTGGCTGAATGGACAGCCGTTAGACAAAGATCTGGCCGAGGCGCTGAATCGTGACGTGCGCATTGCCAACGATGCGAATTGTTTGGCGGTGTCTGAAGCGGTGGATGGTGCAGGCGCGGGCAAACCACTGGTGTTCGCGGTGATTATCGGCACCGGTTCGGGTGCGGGCGTGGCGATTGGCGGTGAGTCGCGTATTGGCGGCAATGGTAACGCTGGCGAGTGGGGCCACAATCCGCTGCCGTGGATGGATGAAGATGAACTGCGCCATCGCGAAGAAGTGCCGTGCTATTGTGGTTTGCAGGGCTGCATTGAGACTTTTGTTTCGGGCACGGGTTTTGCCATCGACTATCAACGCTTAAGCGGTAAAACATTGAAGGGCGCGGAAATCATCAAGTTGATTGAGCAGCAGGATCCGGTAGCGGAACTGGCGATGAGCCGTTACGAAATGCGTTTAGCCAAATCGCTGGCGCAAGTGGTGAACTTGCTCGATCCGGATGTGATCGTGCTGGGTGGCGGCATGAGTAACAACGACCGCTTGTATCAGACTGTGCCCACGCTGATGAAGCAGTGGGTGTTTGGCCGCGAATGTGAAACGCCAGTGCTGAAAGCGGTGCACGGCGATTCAAGTGGCGTGCGCGGTGCGGCATGGCTGTGGCCGCTGAAAGGGTAATAAAAAGGTCGCTTTGATAGCGTAAGTTCGTCAATGAAGCACCAGACGATAATGCAGGCTGGCGCCGCTTAGAGGCGCCAGCCTGCTATTTACCTATTGTGCGTGTTGTTGAATAAAAGGACCCTGACAGCGCATTTGTATTTTTGCGCGCGAGGCAATTCCGTGATTATTCTCCCATCAGCATCGCATCCTGCGGTGCGTTCTGACGCTGGGTTTTGGTCGCGAGGAAGTAAATATATCCCACCACCATAATCCCCACGAACAGCCCGCCAATCACCGGGTTAAACCACAGCATGGCAATCAAACACACCAGTGACAGCACCAGCGCGATACCCGGAATGATTGGATAACCCGGCGCGCGGAAGCTGCGTTCCATGTCGGGTGCGGTACGGCGCAATTTAAACAGGCTCAACATGCTCATCAGGTACATCACGATGGCGCCAAATACTGCCATGGTGATCATCGCCGCCGTCAGCGTCATGCCTTGCAGGTTAATCAGACCATCGCTGTAAATCGCCGCGATACCAATCACGCCACCGGCAATAATCGCGCGGTGCGGCGTCTGGAAACGTGACAACTTCGCCAGGCTCTGCGGCAGATAACCGGCACGCGCCAGCGCAAAGAACTGACGTGAATAGCCAAGGATAATGCCGTGGAAACTGGCGACCAGACCAAACAAGCCAATCCACACCAGCATATGCATCCAGTTGGAGTGCTCGCCGACAATCATCTTCATCGCCTGCGGCAACGGATCGTTAATATCCGACAGCTTGCGCCAGTCACCTGCGCCACCCGCCAGCAGCATCACGCCAATCGCCAGCACCACCAGCGTCAAAATGCCGGTAATGTAAGCCTTGGGAATGGTACGTTTTGGGTCTTTGGCCTCTTCGGCAGCCATGGCGGCGCCCTCTATGGCGAGGAAGAACCAGATGGCAAACGGAATGGCGGCGAAGATGCCGGAAAGGGCGGGCATACCGAAGTGATCGCTTCCCGCCCAACCGTTAGCCGCAAAGTTAGCGATACTGAAGCCCGGTGAAACCACGCCCATAAACACCAGCAGTTCCAGTACCGCCAGCACCGTCACCACCAATTCAAACATCGCGGCCAGCTTCACGCCGAGGATGTTGAGCGTCATGAACACCAGATAAGCGCCGACCGCAGCGGTTTTCGGGTTGAGATCCGGGTACTGCACGTTGAGATAGGCACCGATCGCCATGGCAATCGCTGGTGGGGCAAACACAAACTCAATCAGCGTGGCCAGCCCGGCAATCAAACCACCGGTTTCACCAAAGGCGCGGCGGCTGTAGGCAAACGGCCCCCCGGCGTGTGGAATGGCGGTGGTCAATTCGGTAAAGCTAAAAATAAAGCAGGTGTACATGGTGGCGATCAGTGCGGTGGTGATCAGGAACCCCAACGTGCCCGCCACGCCCCAGCCATAACTCCAGCCAAAATACTCCCCGGAAATTACCAGTCCAACCGCGATACCCCACAAATGCAGAGTGCCCAGCGTGGGTTTGAGCTTACTCGTCATAATCGTCTCCCCGTCGTGATTGTTGTGCGGCGGCTGCACCGCGCTGTTTTGTTCTATGCACTACAGTGAAGTGATAATGCCGCCGCCTGCAGCGGGAAAACTTGACGCAGGCGCAGTGAGTTTTGTCCTCCACGGTCAACTCAGAGGCAAGAAAAGTGCCAGTTGCACGCTGCGGTCAACTTTGGGTTATCTGCGGTCAAGCAGTCAGGACGCCGTCATCCCATGCTGATAACACTTGCTACCCATAAGATTGATGCTGGAGACAGATGAATGAGCGCCAAACAATCCGATTCCCTGACCGATGCTGCCATGACGATACTTGCACAGCAGGCGCTGGCCTGTTACCCCGCGCCCTTGCAGGGTGAGCTGAAGCTCCTGTGCCGCTCTGAAAATGCCACCTTCCTGCTGCTCGCAGGCGGAAAGCGTTATGCGCTGCGTCTGCATCGTCCTGACTATCACAGCAAAGCCGATATCCAGAGTGAGTTGCTGTGGCTGGATGCGTTGCGTGAGATCGGCATTATGGTGCCGCAGGCGATCCCAGCCCTTGATGGCGAAACCGTGTTGACCTTAGGCATGCCAGATGGCGGTGTGCGACATGTGGTACTGTTTCACTGGATCGAAGGGGATATGCCCACCACTGATGTCGATCCCAAAGCCTTCCAGCAGCTCGGGCACATCACCGCGCGCCTGCACCAGCACAGCCGTAGCTGGCAAAAACCGGCAGGCTTCCAGCGCATCATCTGGGATCATCACACCATGGTCAGCGATCACAGCCACTGGGGGCGCTGGCAGGATGCGCCAAATCTCAATCCGTCCGATCATGGCATCGTGGCGGAGGCCGTAACGCGTGTGGGACTGGAGCTGCAAGACTTCGGCAAAGGCACGGATCGTTATGGATTGATCCACGCCGATCTGCGCCTCACCAACTTGCTGCTGCACAAAGGTGAAACCCGGGTGATCGATTTTGATGACTGTGGCATGGGCTGGTATCTGCACGATCTGGCGGCGGCGATCAGTTTTGTTGAGCATCATCCGCGTGCCGCAGAATGGGTGGATAACTGGATCCAGGGCTACGAGCGTGTGGCGCACATCAGTGATGAGGAGATGGCGCTGGTGCCGACGCTGTTGATTCAACGCCGTATCCAGATGACCGCATGGATGGGCACACACGCAGACACCGAGATGGCGCTGAGCCTGGGGCCGCGTTGGGCCGATCACTCGGTGCGTCTATGCCGTCGCTATCTTGAAACCAATCAGTTGCCGGTTGGCGTTTAGGTTGCACCAGTAGTGAGCAGCCGTGCGTCGTAGCGGCGCAGGCTATTGCGTGTTGTGAGATGACTTTCACGCCGTTGCGCCCTAAATCGCGCCTCGATGCTGTGTGCTGGTGGCGCAACGGAATGCCTCCGTATCCTTGAGCTGCGCTTAGCCAGATGCGCATCACTGCACAGGTTTAGATGTGACATCGGACCTTTAGCCTGATACGCATCACTGCGCAGACTTCGGCATGCCACCGGACCATCAGCCAGATGCGCATCAATTCACACATTTCAGCATGCCACCGGACCATCAGCCAGATGCGCATCAATTCACATATTTCAGCATGCCACCGGACCATCAGCCAGATGCGCATCAATTCACATATTTCAGCATGCCAACGGACCATCAGCCAGATGCACATCAATGCAAACGCTTCGGCATGCCACCGGACCTTCCGCAGGGGGCGCATCAACGCGCAGGCTAAGAAATGGTTCCGAATCCTGGCGGATCGTCATTGACGACGACCTCATCAAGCGTCATGGTACGAATCTTGCTGGATCCCACCATTAGTTTCACTCGCGCGATCCCTGTGAGGTTCCGATGCAATCACTGATGACTCCTTCTGAAGCGTACAGTTCGCTCTCGGCTCAGGCCAACAACCGTGGCGTGCTGGCGGCAGCGGCCACCGGCTTAAGCACCTTTATCACCGACAAAGGCGGCGATGTTGATCGCATTTTTGGTATCAGCGGCATTGATTCCGAACTGCTGGCCAGCCCGACGCTTAGCCTCGGTCTGGTCAACTATTGCCGTGTGATGGAAGAAGCGGCGCGCCACTCTGGTTTTGATAACTTCGGTTTGCATTACGGCAAGCAGTTCAAACCGCAGTCATTAGGGTTGATTGGCTATATCGGCTTATGTTCACCCACGCTGGAACAGGCGCTGCACAACGTGGTGAATGCCTTTCCCTGGCATCAGCACGATACGCTGACGCGCCTGGTCGATAAAGGCGACTGCTGGCGGCTGGATTATCAGGTGCGACACGGGGCGATCCTGTCGCGTCGGCAGGATGCAGAATTGACCCTCGGCATGTTTCTCAATCTGATACGCCACGTGGCGGGCAAAAATTGGGCGCCGCGCGAGGTGCATTTTGAGCATCCCCGGCCGGAGCAATGGCACGAGCACTGCAAAGTGTTTGATGCACCAGTGTGGTTCGATCAACCTTTCAACTCGCTGCTGATCGCCAAACGCGATTTGCTGCGCACCATGCCAGAGCAGGATCCGATGCTGCTGATGGTGATGCAGGATGCCATCCGCCGACTGAACAGCAGCGCTTCACTGCAAAGCGTGGTGGAGCAAGCGCGATCGCAAATCAATCTGTCGTTGATGCAGGGCGAACCGGTGCTGGAAGAGATCGCAGATAAAATGGGGCTGTCGAGCTGGTCGTTGCAACGGCGGCTGCGCGAAGAGGGCATCAGCTTTACCGTGCTGGTGGATAAAGTGCGTTGCGAAATGGCCACGCACTACCTGCAACAGAAGCAGTTGCCCATCTCTGAGATGGCGCTGCTGCTTGGCTACTCCGAAGTTAGCGCCTTCTCACGCGCGTTCCGGCGCTGGTTTGGCATCAGCCCGCGCCAGTGGCGACAGGATGGACTGGCAAGTTAGCCCGATGCGGCGCGAAGCCGAACCACGCGGATTGGGAGGTTTGGCATCAGCCCGCGCCAGTGACGACTGGATGGGCTGGCAAGTTAGGCTGATGCGGCGCGAAGCCGAACTACGCGGGTTGGAAGGTTTGCCATCAGCCCGCGCCAGTGGCGACAGGATGGGCTGGCAAGTTAGCCTGATGCGGCGCGAAGCCGAACCACGCGGGTTGGGTGCGATCCGGCGGCGGCGGTAATCCTTTCGACTGCCCCAGCAACTGCCAGGCGCGCAGGCACAGGGGTTCATCACCTTGCGTCTGCGTAACCGCATAGCGTCCGCTGCTTTGCCACTCCAGCCGCACCATACATTGCTGCCCGGCGTAATGTGCCGCGTCGGAAAATTGCCGGTTGAGCTGGTGCTGCATCTCATCAGCCCATTTGCAGGAAGCGCTGCCCGGTTCGCTCTGTGGCTGGCACAGGTTGGTCATACTTTCCGTGGGATGTGATGGAGCCTGCTGGCAGGCGCTGAGCAGGGTGCTCAGCAACAATGTGCCAGCTATGCGGCGAAATACGTTCATCTCTTTACCCGGATTTGTAAAACATGGTGGCCAGTGTACCGAGCAGTAAGGGGATTGCTATGGCATTTCTCTGACTCTGATGAGATCCAGAATGATTAGCGGAACGGCTCGCACGTCACACCGCCGAATGGCAGGGGCGGCCTGTTGGTTGCACCCTGCCAAAGCAGGCTCAGTATGACGGCATGACGAAGGTTTATTCCCCCGGCAGTTCCAGCTTGCTGTAACCCAGTCCATTCATCTTACGCACTCGGATCTGCACCGGGATGCGCTCTTTCATGGCTTCAACGTGGCTGATCACGCCGATGGTTTTACCGCTGGCGTTCAGTGCGTCGAGGGCGTCCAGCGCGGTGTCGAGCGTTTCAGCGTCCAGCGTGCCGAAGCCTTCATCAAGGAACAGCGATTCAATGCGCGTTTTGTGGCTGACCAGATCTGACAGCGCCAGTGCCAGCGCGAGGCTGACAAGGAAACTTTCGCCGCCTGACAGCGTGCGGGTGTCGCGCGTGGCATCGGCCTGCCAGGTATCGACCACTTCTAACTCTAGCTCATCGGTGACGCGGCGTTGCAGGAGGTAGCGCCCGTGCAAACGGTCGAGCTGCCGGTTCGCCAGCCATACCAGATGATCGAGCGTCAAGCCCTGGGCGAAGCGACGGAATTTATCGCCTTTGGCTGAACCGATTAAATCATTCAGGCGACCCAGTTGTGTCAGCGCTACCTCGTCATCGGCAATCTGCGTCAGTAAGGCTTGCTGCTGCTGGCGCTGTTGGGCATCGCTGTGCAGCTGCTGCTGCGCTTCACCCTGCTGGCGGGCATTGTCACGCAGTGCCACACGCAGTGATTCCAGCTGTTCAGCGAGACCCGCCGCCACCTCGTCACTTAAGGCAGCAGGGCGCTGTTGCTGATGGGCTGTGACGCGCTGTGCCAGCTGTTGGCGCAGCGCGATCTGCTGCTGACGCTGTTGCTCCAGCGTTTGCAGGTGCTGGCGCAGATGCTGCATATCCTGTTCGTCCAGCAATGCGCTGCGCAATGCCTGCTCGTCGATGAAATCGCTCTGCTGGAGTGCGCTGTTAAACGCCGTTTCCGCAGCCTGTATGCGCAGCTGCATGGCTTGCAGTTGGCTATCAATCTGCTCACATTGACCATTCAGGCTATGCAGCTGGCTTTGTGCCTGCTGCCACTGCTGCAACTGCTGTGCCAGCGCTTGTTCGCACTGTTGCAGTGTGGCCTGCTGCTGCTGGCGTGCGGCGCTCACCTGGCGATCGCCAAACAGCTGCTGGCGCTGCTGCTGCTGTTCTGCATGTTGCTGTTGTAGGCTGCTAAGCGCGTGCTGCAAGGCCTCCAGCTGCTGCTGCTCACGCGTCAGATTATTTTGCAGGTTGCTCTGCTCGCTGTCGGCTGTAGCCAGCTGTGGCTGTAGCTCGGCCAGCAAGCGCTCACTCTGCTGCCAGGCTTGCCAGCGCTGCTGCAATGTGGCCAGCCAGCTGGCGCGGCCATCGCGATCGGGCAGCGCAAACTGATGTGCCGCCAGCTGCTGTTCCAGCTGCTGCGCTAACTGCTGCCAGGCGCTGTGCGCCTGCGTTTCACGCTGGTTCAGCTCATCAAGCGTTTGCTGTAGGTTGTTCAGCTGCTGCTGTGCCAGCAGTTGTGCGCTTTGCCGCTGTTGCCACTGCTGTTGCTGTAACAGGTGCGCATCTTTGGCCTGTTGCAGCGCTCGCGCCGCATTTTCGCGCTGCTGCAGTTGCTGCTGCTGCGCAGCTTCCTGCTCATCCTGCTGCTGTTGCCATGTCGTAAAGACATCTTGCTGATCCAGCGTGCAGGTAAGTGCCAGCTCACCGCTGAGGCCTTGCCACTGCTCGCATGCGACCGCGAGTTGCTGCTCGAATTCGGTGATCTCTTGTTGCAGCACCTGCTGCTGTTGCAATGCGAGCTTTTGCTGCTCACTTTTCGCGGTGCCCGACTCTTTAAGCTTACTGACCAGCGCTTCCTGCGCCGCCAGTCGCTGCTGGTTTTCGCCCGGTTGTAATTGCTGATACTGCTCAATAGCCGGATGCTGGCATGAGCCGCACAGTGGGCAGGGCTGCTCGGGCTGCAGCCGGGCGCGTTCATCAGCCAGCTGTGCGATGGTGCGTTCCAGCTCGCAGATTTTGCGAATATCCAGCAGTGCCTGATGCTCACGCTTGTAGTCCTCGCGCAGCGCCTGCAAGGCCTGTTCATCGCGCTGATGCTGTTGTTGTAACTGTGCCCGTTTTTGTTGCCGCAGTTGCAACTGCGGCTGCAACGACTGCCAGCGTGCCGCCAATAAGCTGAGCTGGTGGCGTGGCGCGCGCTGATGTTGATGCTGGGCCAGCGCGGCACGCAGCGCAGTGCTGTTGACGGCGGCTTCAAGTGAAGTGAGTGCCTGCTCCGCTTGCTGACGTTGCTGGCTGGCCTGCGCCTCAGCCTGCTGCAAAGGTTGCAACGCGCGATCACCTTCGGCAATCGCCTGCTGCTGCTGTGTCAGCAGTGCGTTTTGCTGTTGCTGCTGTGCACGAAGTTGCGTTAGCGCCTGTTCGCGTTCATCAAAACGAGCGATATCGGCCTGCCAGCGCGTCAGCTCTGGCCCCCAGAGCGCCACCGCCGCTTCACGGTTGCGAAATGTCTGCTGTTCTGCCAGTTGCTGCTGTAAGCGTTCACGGGTTAGCTGATGCTGATTGAGCGCGTTTTGGCTTTGCTGCACAGTCTGTGACTGCTGCGCATGCAGGCGCTGCTGCTCCGTCAACTGCTGTGCACGGCTGGCGATCTGTTGATCGAGCGGAATCACCTGCTCGGTCAGTAAATTTTCCAGCTGTTGCTGGTCGGCGAGTGCCTGCTCACGTGCCTGCTGTGCTGTGTGATAGCTTTTTTCACCCTGCTGCAGTGTGGTTTGCGCATCTTGCTGCTGCGTGTGCAACTGCTGTGCCTGCTGAGTGGCGAGCTGTTGATCCTGTTGCAATTGCTCACGCTGCTGAAGTTTTTCTCGCAGCTTCTCAGCCGGTTCCGCACGTGCCAGGCGCTGGCGATCGCTCTCCGCCTGCTGCCATGCCTGCTCGGCATCCTGGTTAGCCTGTTCGGCTTGCTGTTGCTCCTGCGTCAGCTGGTGAGATTGTGTCAGCCACTGTTGCTGTTGTTGCGCCTTCCCAAGCTGATCGCTCAGCATTTTTTCCTGAGCCGTTAACGCTTCAACTTGCTGCATCAGTTCAGTGCGACGCCCCTCATCCAGCAACATCATGCCGCCAGCACGCGCGCGCAATGTCTCCAGATCGCTGCGTGCGGTGCGCCAGCGTTCGTAAATCTGCATCGAAATTTGGCCGTAAATCTCTGTGCCGGTCAGCTCTTCCAGTAGTTCGGCACGCTCGCCCGGTTTGGCGTTAAGGAAGGCAGCGAACTGACCCTGCGACAGCATCATTGAACGGGTAAAACGGTCAAAATCTAGGCCGGAAAGTGTTTCGATGAGTTTGAGTTTGTCACCGACCTTATCGGCCACAATCTGGTTATCCGCCACGCGCGCCAGCTCGACGCGCGGTGCCTGCAATTTGCCGTCGGCCTGGCCACGCGCGCGGTTCTGGCTCCAGAAGGCGCGCCAGGCTTCGCCTTTAATCTCAAATTCCACTTCCGCCAGGCATTCGGCAGTGTCACGCGTAATCAGTTCGTTTTGTGTCTGCGACAGCACGCCAAGGCGCGGCGTCTGGTGGTAGAGCGCCAGGCAAATGGCATCCAGCAAGGTGGTTTTACCGGCACCGGTCGCGCCGGTAATGGCAAATAGGCCGTTGCTGGCGAAGGGTTCACGACGAAAATCGATAAACCATTCACCGCGCAGCGCGTTGAGGTTCTTGAAGCGTAACGTCAGGATTTTCATGCAGACGGATTCTCCAGCGCGGCGAGAGTGGTGCGGAACAGTTGCGTGAGCTGCTCGGCTTGTTCGGCATCCAGTTGTTCTTCCTGCGCCAGACGGCGAGCAAATACCTCTTCAACTTTCAATTCGCTCAGGGTTTCGTTATCCATACGCGCCAGGCTGCGCTGGCGCTGTTCGCGGCTGCGGCGCACTAGCAGGACTTCCACCGGCAGGGCTTCGGTCAACTGTTCCACGCGGCGCTGCAAATCACTCAAATATTCCTGAGTGGTAATTTCAATATCCAGCCACACCGGCTGTCCGGCATCGCTATCGCTGAACTGCGCCAGCAGCTGCTCAATCTCAGCCATTGAGCCCTTCAACATCTGCATGGGCTGGAACAGCGGGATCGGGAGGGGGGTGACGCGATTGAGCTGAGCGCTGAACTCCACCAGGAATACGCTTTTCTCTCGTCCCAGTTCGTCAAAACTGAGCGGAATGGGTGAGCCGCTGTAGCGAATATGCTCGCTATCGGCAATACGTTGCGCCCGGTGAATATGGCCGAGCGCGATGTAATCGGCGGGAGGAAACGCCTGCGCCGGGAAGGCGTCGAGCGTGCCGATGTAGATATCACGTACCGAGTCGCTTTTCGTTACCCCAACGGTGGTGAGATGCCCGGTGGCAATGATGGGAAGTGTGCGATCGGCCCGTTCGGTCAGCGCCACGGCATAACATTGCTGATAATGCTGCTCAATCGCTTCCAGCAGTGAGATCTGCTTCTCGCGCCCGGATTGCCCTGCCTGGCTGCGCAGAATGTCGCGCGGGCGTAAATAGGGAATGGCGCACAGCAGCGCGCCCGGCGTTCCATCGCGCTGATGCAGCGTCAGCACCTGTTGCTCACCCTGCGGCGTGGCGCTGGTGATCACTCGGGTATTTAGACAGGCAAGCAACTCGCGCGATTCATTGAGTGTGGCAACGGAATCATGGTTGCCTGCCAGCACAATCAGCTGGCACTGCGTCGGTTGCAGCGCTACCACAAAGCGGTTAAACATCTCGCGCGCATAGCTTGGCGGCGAACCGGTATCAAACAGGTCGCCGGCGATGATTAAGGCATCCACCTGATGCAGGGCAATCTGGGCCAGCAACCAGTCGAGAAAGGCCTGATGCTCAGCTGCCCGGCTTTTGCTGTAAAAGAATTGGCCAAGATGCCAATCTGCGGTGTGAATGATGCGCATGAATACTCCCTGCTTCGTTAAGCGAGCGCGAATTATAACCTCTTCAGATCGCAAAGAAAAAAAAGCGATAATCGTTGTCACATTTCTGTTTTTTAACTATTTATCATAGGTCGGGTTTTTCATAAAAGTGTCATAAAAGTGACGCATAATGGCGCCGCAAATCCCAGTGACAAGCCGTCACAACAGCAGGAGTTATAATGGCTAAGCGCATTTTGGTTGTGGAAGACGAAGCTCCCATCCGTGAAATGTTATGTTTCGTGCTGGAACAGAATGATTACCAGCCTATTGAGGCAGAAGACTACGACAGCGCGATTGGTAAGCTGATCGAACCCTGGCCGGATCTCATTCTGCTGGACTGGATGTTGCCGGGAGGCAGCGGTATTCAGTTTATTAAACATTTGAAACGTGAAGCCATGACGCGCGACATCCCGGTGATGATGCTGACGGCACGCGGCGAAGAAGAGGATCGCGTACGCGGTCTGGAAGTCGGCGCCGATGACTACATCACCAAGCCTTTCTCACCGAAAGAGCTGATGGCACGTATCAAAGCGGTGATGCGCCGTATTTCACCAATGGCGGTGGAAGAGGTGATTGAGATGCAGGGCCTGAGCCTGGATCCTTCCTCGCATCGCGTGATGTCGGAAAGCACCCCGCTGGAAATGGGACCGACCGAATATAAATTGCTGCACTTCTTTATGACGCACCCGGAGCGTGTTTACAGCCGCGAGCAGCTGCTGAACCACGTATGGGGCACCAACGTTTACGTTGAAGATCGTACTGTTGATGTGCATATCCGTCGTTTACGTAAAGCACTGGAAGTATCTGGCCACGATCGCATGGTTCAAACCGTACGCGGAACAGGGTATCGTTTCTCTGCCCGCTACTAAACGGAGTCTTTTACCGTGCTGGAACGACTCTCCTGGAAGAGATTATTGACTGAGCTGGCGCTGGTCTGTTTGCCCGCGCTGGTGCTTGGTCTGTTGTTCGGTTATCTGCCCTGGCTGCTGTTGATTGCAGTAGCGGGTGTGATGTTTTGGCACTTTAGAAACCTGATGCGTCTGTCGCACTGGCTGTGGGTCGATCGTTCTATGACGCCACCTGCCGGGCGCGGTAGCTGGGAACCGTTGTTCTACGGCTTGTACCAGATGCAACTGCGTAACCGTCGCCGTCGTCGTGAGCTGGGTAACCTGATTAAGCGCTTCCGCAGCGGCGCAGAATCCCTGCCCGATGCAGTGATTCTGACCACCGAAGAGGGCACCATTTTCTGGTGCAACGGGCTGGCACAACAGCATCTTGGGCTACGCTGGCCGGAAGATAATGGCCAGAACATCCTCAACTTGCTGCGCTATCCTGAGTTTTCCCGCTATATCCGCCAGCGTGATTTTGACAAGCCGCTGACGCTGGTACTGAACAATCAACATCATATGGAGTTCCGTGTGATGCCCTACAGCGAAGGGCAATGGTTGATGGTGGCGCGCGATGTCACGCAGATGCACCAGTTGGAAGGGGCACGACGTAACTTCTTTGCCAACGTCAGTCATGAACTGCGTACGCCGTTAACGGTGTTGCAGGGCTATCTGGAAATGATGGACGATGCGACGATGAACGAGCGCACACGCAGTAAGGCGTTGCACACCATGCAGGAGCAGACACGTCGCATGGATAGCCTGGTGAAACAGCTGCTGACCTTGTCGCGTATCGAGGCCGCGCCCGCTATCGATCTCAAAGAGACTGTGGATGTTCCGGGCATGCTGCAACTGTTGCAGCGCGAGGCGGAAACGCTCAGCCAGGGCCGGCACAGCATTCATTTCCGCACCGATCCGCACCTCAAAGTCTTCGGCAATGACGAACAGCTTCGTAGCGCCATTTCCAATCTGGTGTACAACGCGGTGAATCACACGCCGGACGGAACGCGACTGGATATCAGCTGGTTGCGCAGCAAAGAAGGGGCGGAGTTCAAAGTGTGTGATAACGGCCCGGGGATCAGCGAGGAGCATTTGCCGCGCCTGACCGAGCGTTTCTATCGGGTGGATAAAGCCCGCTCGCGCGCCACCGGCGGCAGCGGCTTAGGATTGGCGATCGTTAAGCATGCCTTGAGCCACCATAATGCGCGGCTGGAAATCACCAGTATTCCGCATCAGGAAACCTGTTTTAGTTTCGTGCTGCCGCCACGTTTGATTGTGGCGAAGAGCGTGCACAGTAAGGTCAGTTAAGCACGATGAAGTGGCGCAATTGATTGCGTGATGATTCGCGGCGCGACAGAATGTGCAGTTCAATGTTCATGACCTGATTTGCGGAAAACCTGATGAGATCGCTGTTGCTGTTCACGTTGCTGCTGTGCTCTACGCTGGCACAAAGCCAACAAACCATGCTCACCGGCAATTTGAGCAGCGTCGGCTCCGACACCCTCGGCTATCTGATGACCTTATGGGGCGAAGATTTCAGCCGCCAGTCACCGGGCGTTAACGTTCAGGTACAGGCGGCTGGATCTTCAACCGCCCCCACCGCGCTGGCGGCAGGTGCTGCCCAACTTGGGGCGATGAGCCGCCCAATGCAAATTGATGAACGCCAACTGTTTACCACGCGCTATGGCTATCCCCCGCTGGCGGTGCCCGTGGCGATGGATGCGCTGGTGGTGGTGGTCAATCAGGACAACCCGCTAACGCGTATTGAACAACCGCAACTCGATGCCCTTTTCTCTGTCACTCGCCTGTGTGGAGCGCACTCGGTGCCGCAGCACTGGGGCGATCTTGGCCTCAACCAGGGAGATTGGGCGCGACGCAGTATTCAGCGTTTTGGCCGTAATTCGGCATCAGGTACCTGGGGCTTCTTCAAACAGCAGGCGCTGTGTAAAGGGGATTTCCGCTCGGACGTCGCGGAGTTTCCCGGCTCGGCGGCGGTGGTGCAAGCGGTCGCGGCGACGCCCAACAGCATTGGTTATGCCAGTTTTGGCTTTCACCTGAGTGGCGTGAAGATGGTACCGATCGTCACTGCCAGCGGCGATAGCGTGATGCCGGACGCCGAAACCATTCGCAGTGGCCGTTATCCGTGGTCACGCCCGCTCTATATTTACGTCAATAAAGCGCCGGGCAAACCGCTGCCGCCGCTGGTGAATGCGTTCTTACAACAGGTGTTATCACCAGAAGGGCAGCGCCGGGTAACGGAAGCCGGGTATTTGCCACTTTCCGAAAGCCAGATGGCCCAGGCGCGCGCCGCCATTGAGTAAAATTGAAGAACGAGCATCCGATCATGAATTTTATTCACGTCACCTGAATTTTCTTCCATTGCCCAATTTGTTTCAGCATGTCACTCTTTCTGGACATTTAGCCATCCAGATGGCTATAAATAACCAGATGAAATTATACCCTGACGCAATTATGCGTTTAGCCAGGAGTGAACATGCCACAACAACAACCGTTCCGTGCCGATACCGTCGGCAGTTTTCTGCGTCCTGCGGCGATCAAGCAAGCGCGCGTGCAGTTTGCTAATGGCGAGATCACGGCTGAGCAGCTGCGTCAGGTAGAAGATGAAGCAATCCGCCACGTGGTCGAACAGCAGCGTGCCAACGGCTTGCAGGTGGTCACTGATGGCGAGTTCCGTCGCGCCTGGTGGCACTTTGACTTCTTTGGCGATCTGCAAGGCGTTGAGCTATTTGAAGCGGAGCAGGGCATCCAGTTCAACGGTGTACAAACCAAAGCGCACGGCGTGAAAGTCACGGGCAAAGTAGCCTTTAATCCGCATCACCCCATGTTGGATCACTTCCGCTTTCTGAAGAGCATTGCGGGTGACGCCGTGGCGAAGATGACCATCCCAAGCCCAAGCGTGCTGCACTTCCGCGGTGGGCGTAAGGTGATCGATGCCACCGTCTATCCCGATCTGAAAGAGTACTTTGCTGACCTGGCGCAGACTTACAAAGATGCGATCGCGGCTTTCTACGCGGCGGGCTGCCGTTTTCTGCAACTGGATGACACCGTTTGGGCTTACCTGTGCTCTTCGGATCAGCAGCAGCAGATCCGTGATCGCGGTGAAGATCCGCAGGAACTGGCGCGTATTTACGCTGAGGTGCTGAACAAAGCGCTGGAAGATAAACCGGCTGATCTGACCATTGGTCTGCACGTGTGCCGCGGCAACTTCCGCTCAACCTGGATTTCCGAAGGCGGCTATGAGCCGGTGGCCGAGATTCTGTTTGGGCAGGTGAATATTGATGCCTACTTCCTCGAATATGACAACGAGCGTTCCGGTGGTTTTGAACCGCTGCGCTTTATCAAACCCGGCCATCAGCAAGTGGTATTGGGTCTGATCACCACCAAAAACGGTGAACTGGAAGATCCGGATCAGGTGAAAGCGCGCCTGCAGGAAGCTTCGCAGTTTGTTAGCCTGAACCAGATTTGCCTCAGCCCACAGTGTGGCTTTGCCTCGACAGAAGAGGGCAACAGCCTGACGGAAGAGCAGCAGTGGCAGAAGATTCGTCTGGTAGTCGATATCGCTAATCAAGTGTGGTGATGCTGTAAACTTGTGCAAACAGGCGCGTAAATCGCGCCTTTTGTGCATCTGAAAGCCAAATTTTGCGAGGAGATCTCCCGCAATGCGGAAACTTTAAGCAAATCATCTGAGGTGTTTTCGCGCTATTCCCCGCTGATACACTGCTTTGTATCACTTTCTTGTTATATCCTTCTGGTTTTTCGATCCCGTATTGCCTTTCTTCGCTATAAACGTTTTAATTTGCGCCGTTGTCGATTTATCCCTCTGCGAACAGAAGAAAAGTAGATTAAATCACCTGCGCTTTAACGATTAGGCCCGCATAACGCTCTGACTTCATCAGGTAAGCCTTTGTTTTCGCGCATGCAGAGGACAACACGCACTCAACTTCCACCGCAACATCAGCTACAGGCAGTACAGAAGTTTATGACACATCGTTTAACCTCCAAGGATATCCTGGCGCTGGGCTTCATGACGTTTGCCCTGTTCGTTGGCGCAGGAAACATTATCTTTCCACCGATGGTGGGGATTCAGTCTGGCGAACACGTCTGGATTGCCGCTTTCGGCTTTCTGATTACGGCTGTTGGCTTGCCGGTGATGACCGTTATCGCCCTGGCGCGCGTCGGTGGCGGCATTGATGCCCTCAGCTCACCGATTGGTAAAGCCGCAGGTCTGTTGCTGGCAACGGTTTGCTATCTGGCGGTCGGTCCGCTGTTTGCGACGCCGCGCACGGCTACCGTCTCGTTTGAAGTGGGGATTGCTCCGCTGACGGGTGACGGTGCACTGCCGCTGTTTATCTACAGCCTGATTTACTTTGCGCTGGTGATCGGCATCTCTCTGTATCCGGGGAAATTGCTGGACACTGTTGGCCACTTCCTCGCACCACTGAAAATCGTGGCGTTGACCATTTTGGGTATCGCTGCGCTGCTGTGGCCAGCAGGGGGGATTGCACCTGCCACGGCTGATTACCAGCGTGCGGCGTTCTCCAGTGGCTTCGTCAACGGCTACCTGACGATGGATACGCTGGGTGCGCTGGTGTTCGGTATTGTGATTGTCAATGCTGCACGTTCTCGCGGCGTTGAAGATGCGAAACTGCTGACCCGTTACACCATGCTGGCGGGCGTGATTGCCGGTGTAGGATTGACGCTGGTCTATCTGAGCCTGTTCAAACTCGGTTCTGGCAGCGCCGGCCTGGTTGATCAGAATGCCAATGGTGCGGCGATTCTGCATGCGTATGTACAGCAGACCTTTGGCGGTATGGGCAGCTTCTTCCTGGCGGCACTGATCTTCGTGGCTTGCATGGTCACGGCGGTTGGCCTGACCTGCGCCTGTGCAGAATTCTTTGCGCAATACCTGCCGTTGTCGTATAAGACGCTGGTCTTTATTCTGGGTCTGTTCTCGATGGTGGTGTCGAATCTCGGCCTGAGCCACTTGATTCAGATCTCCATTCCGGTGCTGACGGCGATTTACCCACCGTGCATCGTGCTGGTGGTGCTGAGCTTCACCCTGAAATGGTGGAATAAGAGCTCGCGTATTATCGCACCGACCATGCTGGTGAGCCTGCTGTTTGGCATCGTTGATGCCATCAAAACCACCAATTTCAAAGATGTGCTGCCACTGTTCAGCCAGCATCTGCCGCTGGCCGATCAGGGACTTTCCTGGTTGCCGCCATCGCTGGTGATGCTGGTGATTGCCGCGGTGGTGGATCGGGCAAAAGGACGCGAACAAGTCGCTGTCCACCAGTAAGCGACATTGCTGTTAATTTCAACCACGGGCTTGCCCGTGGTTTTTTCATTTACAAGGTATTGGTGTTATGCAAGAAACCAACAAGCTCAAACGCGGACTGAGCACGCGCCACATCCGTTTTATGGCGCTGGGATCGGCAATCGGTACCGGGCTGTTTTACGGCTCGGCGGATGCGATCAAAATGGCAGGACCCAGCGTGCTGCTGGCGTACATCATCGGCGGTGCGGTGGCGTACATCATCATGCGTGCATTGGGTGAGATGTCAGTGAATAACCCGCAGGCCAGCTCGTTTTCGCGCTACGCGCAGGACTATCTGGGGCCGTTAGCGGGTTACATCACCGGCTGGACCTACTGTTTTGAAATCCTGATTGTGGCGATTGCCGACGTGACGGCTTTTGGTATCTACATGGGCGTGTGGTTCCCGGAGGTGCCGCACTGGATTTGGGTGTTGTCGGTGGTGCTGATTATTGGTGCCATTAACCTGATGAGCGTGAAGGTGTTTGGCGAAGTGGAGTTCTGGTTCTCCTTCTTCAAAGTTGCCACCATCATCATCATGATTATCGCCGGGTTTGGCATGATTTTCTGGGGCATCGGCAACGGCGGTCAGCCTACGGGTATCCATAACCTGTGGACCAATGGTGGCTTCTTCGCTCACGGCATTGTGGGCATGCTGCTGTCATTGCAGATGGTGATGTTTGCCTATGGCGGCATTGAGATTATCGGGATTACCGCCGGTGAAGCGGAAGAGCCAGAGAAGTCGATCCCACGCGCCATCAACTCGGTTCCGCTGCGCATTCTGGTGTTCTATGTCGGCACGCTGTTTGTCATCATGTCGATCTATCCGTGGAACCAGGTCGGCACCTCCGGCAGTCCTTTTGTGCTGACCTTCCAGCATTTGGGTATTGCGGCTGCGGCATCGATTCTTAACTTTGTGGTATTGACGGCGTCACTCTCGGCGATCAACAGCGACGTGTTTGGCGTCGGGCGTATGCTGCACGGCATGGCGCAGCAGGGCCACGCGCCGAAGATGTTCCAGAAGGTCTCGGATCGCGGGATTCCGTGGGTCACCGTGCTGGTGATGATGGTGGCGATGCTGATCGCGGTGTATCTCAACTACCTGATGCCGGAAAAAGTGTTCCTGGTGATCGCGTCACTGGCGACCTTCGCCACGGTGTGGGTCTGGATCATGATTCTGCTGTCGCAAATTGCGTTTCGCCGCAAAATTGGCAAAGAGCAGGCAGGTAAACTGCAATTCGCCTTGCCAGGCGGCAGCAAAACGGCCTGGGTTGGCGTGGCTTTCCTGGTGTTCATCATTGCCTTGATCGGTTATTTCCCTGACACGCGTGTGTCGCTGTATGTCGGCTTCGCGTGGATTGTGCTGCTGTTGCTGGCCTGGCCGCTGGCGAATAAACGTAAAGCCTGATTATCCCGATGCGCATAACGGGCGGAGTGCTTGCCCGTTACGCGTGGTGGGAGGGCTATCCTTCAGGGCGGGAGAGATTCCCGCCCTGAACCTTTGAGCAGGATAAACGTGCTCAACGTTTCAGATCGTAGCGCAACTACCAATTGCTCCCCAACGCAATCTCGCCGCCCGCTGGACTCAGGTGATTGTCGTCATAATAGAGCGGCAATCCTCCGCTGGTGATCAAACAGCCCTGTTCATTACACAGATTCTCTCGCAGCGATAACACGCGTACACCTTGTTGCTTATAGCGCTGCAATAATTTCTCCACGGCCTCTTCCGGGAACTGGAAAAATCTGGTGCGCTCGGAGAGCAGCGGCGGGGCTTCCCATTTGCTCAGCCAGGCGCTCAGTTCGCGACGAATCGGGATGTTACGGTTATTGCTGTAGCGGAGTGGGTCGACATCCACTGAGGGGGCATCCTCAATGACCGTGACCTTTTTTCCCGCCTGAGTCAGCTGGGCCACCACGCGATCCATACCCGCTTGCAGCGCCTCCAGGTTACTCTTCTCGGGATGGCCGGTTTCGCGGAAGCCAGCACCGGGTAACAGGCTCATACCCGATGCCCAATAGGCGCTGATCACCACTTCGTCCACCTTGTCGCTCAGCACCATCTTCAGCACTTCCTGATTAAAGGTGATGCATTGCTGCGCATGATGTGGCATTTGGCTCACCACGCGCGTGGCACCAATCAGAAACGGACAGGAAGCTTTGGTAAGTTGATATAGCGGTTTATGCTGACGTTGTGCATAGCCCGACACCGAAGCACGCAGTGCGGCAGCGTGACTGTCGCCAATTAAGGCGATACCAGGGCGATCGGTGTTTGGATGACACTCCTCATGCCCGGAGGGCAGGTTTGCCCCGTAATCAAGCAAGCACGGATTACGCTGCGCCGAAATTTTCCAGCTGTCCGCATTGACGACGAGTTCACTAACCCGCGATTTCATGCCCCCGGTTTGCCACAACAGCAGCATCGCGCCCGCTGCAATCAGGGATGAGGCACAGTAGCCGGGGATCACCCAACGCGTGCCCGTGCGTGTCTGGCGGAAGGGCTGCTCGATAAAGCGCCACGAAAACCAGGCCAGACCCAGCGCTGCGCCGCTGATCATCAGACCTTGCCAGACGGTAAGGGGATGATCGCTACAGATGCGCGCCAGACTCAGCAGCGGCCAGTGCCACAGGTACCAGGAATAAGAGACCTTGCCGATAAAGCGCATCAGCGGATTTTCTAACAGTAACTGGTTAAGCTCGCTGCGCGCACCGATCATCAGGCAACCCGCCAGCACGGGAATGATCGCCAACCAGCCCGGAAATTGGCTATGGCTACTGAGCAACAGGCTGGCGGAGATTATCATCAACCAGCCCAGTAAATTGAGCAGGCTGGCCGTTCGGCCAGTGAGCGGTTGTGGTTTCCACAGCGCCAGCAGCACACCGGCACCGAGTTCCCAGGCGCGGGTTGGCAACAGATAAAAGGCGTGGGTGGTGGCATACGGTGTGATCCCGATACAGGCCACCAAAGAGATCACGCTCAGTATCAGTACCACAGAGCGCATCGAACGTTTGAGTCGTACGGCCAAAAGCAGAATGAAGGGCAGCACAATATAGAACTGTTCTTCTATTCCCAATGACCAGGTCATGAGCAGGGGATTTAAATCGGAATCGGTACTGAAATAGTCGCCGCTCTTGAGTAACAGCATATTGGGTACGGCGATAAATACCGACAGGCTGTATTTGGCTAGCTGGCTGAACTCCAGTGGTGAGAGCAGGATAAAGCCCAGTAGTAGCAATATCGTCATCATGAAAAATAACGCGGGGGCGATACGTCGAATGCGGCGTAAATAGAATTGATAAAATGAGAAGCGACCCTCGGATATTTCTTTGCTGATAATACCGCCGATCAGAAAACCGGAAATAACAAAGAAAAGGTCGACACCAATAAAACCGCCCTGCAGCGAGGTAACGCCGGAATGAAAAAGCACCACCAGAATTATGGCGACGGCGCGCAGGCCGTCAATATCCGCCCGATAGCGGTGAGAGGCATTCGCAGTCATAATTTAACCCAGAAGTTAGGATAAGGATGGTTATGCGTTCCAGAAAAAATAAATCGGCGCATCCTGTCGCCGAAAAAAGTTACAAAGGAGAAAAATGTGTATTACAAGGGATGATTGACGCTGACAGAATACGCGCTTTTAGCCGCTAAATATCAGGGCGCAAGAAAATTAGAATAATCGCACTATAGGGTGTGATTTATATTTGCCGGGCTGAAGCATAAACAGCGAAAAGATAAGCCTGGATTATCCTTCAGGCTTATCTTTTATGATGTGGTAAATCAGCTACAAGCTGATATGCGCGGGTAACAGCGCTTTGAGCTGGGGGTAGAGAACGGAATTGGCGAGCAGCACAGGATTGCCCTGCTGCAGACCGTTGTGACCAAGGTAATCATTGGTTATGCCGCCGGCCTCACGCATCAACACAATACCGGGTAACCCGTCCCACGGATTCATGTGAGCTTCGTAATAACCAATTAAACGACCGGCGGCGGCCCAGGCACTCATTAATGCGCCGGAACCATTACGGATGAACATGCCACCCTGTGACAGCAATCCACCAATAAACGCCGTCAATGGCTCCACGGGTTGGCTGTTGGAACTGCTAATGCCGAGCACGCCCTGATTAAGCTGCTGTGCGCTGTGCGCCTGGATACGTTTTTCGTTAACCCATGCGCCTTTACCCCGGCAGGCGTGAAAGGTTTCATGATGGTTGGGATCGCAGACCACGCCAATTACCGGCTCATTTTCACAAACTATCGCCAGTGACACGCACCAGTTATGTAATCCATTCAGGAAGTTACTGGTACCGTCAATGGGATCGATCACCCAGATAAAGCGCGCGCCTGCGGTATCGCCGCCGCTCTCTTCACCCAATACGGCATCATCGGGAAAGCGCTCGCGAATCAGATGCTTGACCAGTTCTTCCACGTTGCGGTCCGCTTCGCTGACCACATCCTGTAAATCCTTTTTATGCTCAATCACCAGTTGATGACGCTGCTGATACCAGGATAAAGCGCGGCTGGCTGCAGTTTTAGCGACATCACAGGCAAAGTGATAACGCGCGTCAAGTTCGGTTAGCGTAGCTGATGACATCTTTCCCTCTTATCATTTTCTGGCAAACGAAGTGACAAAAAACGCCGAAAAAGGCGACCTGGCGGTGTGACCTACTTAACAAAAGTTAAGAAAGGTTTCATTAAGCCGCAGATGACTGCGGCTGGCAAGAGGCGGAAATGCAGGGATTGTGAAAAAAAGCGGGTTTAGAGCTGCTGGTGGCGCGCAGCGTCCATCAGGCGCGGATAGAACTGGAAGAACAGCGGTTCGAGTTGCTGATAATGATCGACAAAATCCTGATAGGAGTCGCGCAGTGCTGCCAGGCGCGGGCGGCGATGTGCCATGCCATTAAGCACGCGAGCCAAACGCGCGGGTTCAGCATAGTGCTCAAACCAACGCTCGCGCCACATCACCGCATTCAGCTCGATAAATCCCTCTGGCGTGCCCGGCAACTGAGGCATAATTTCACGCTCAGCTGATGCGGTGAAGTCCACCAGCGATTGCGCGGGATGCAATCTATCCCAGTGCAGGGCCAGGAAGTGATCCCAGATGACGTCCAGGGTAATCGGTGCAACGCGGCGCGTTTCGGCCCGGAAAAATTGCCGTGCTTCACGCACTTCCGGCAGGCTGTCAGTCAAAACATCGACGCGGCGATGCATGGCGATACCCGCCACAACCGGTTCCGGCCATTGTGACTGCACATTGCCGCGCACGAAGTCGGCCATTAGATTGCCCAGCAGGGAGCTGTTTGCCAGCTGTGCGAGGTGGAGGTGAGCGAGAAAGTTCATGGCGCATTATATACACGTCATACTTCAAGTTACAGGTGCGTTGGCTGCTCTCGCTCACCTGCATCACTGACTAAAGTGAGCACACCGTGCTGCTCCCATTTGCCACCTTTCTGTACCTCGAAGGATGTTGTGTAAAGGCAGCAGCACAGAGATGCAGCCAGTTGTTCAGAATTTCCCGCTTTTCCGCTAAACTATGCCGCCTGTTTTTTGAGTCCTGAAAGAAGTGATGCATGCGTGTAGCCGATTTTGCTTTTGAGTTGCCAGAATCTTTGATCGCCCACTATCCGCAGGCGCAGCGCAGCGGTTGCCGCTTGCTGGCGCTGGATGGCCCAAGTGGGGCATTAAGCCATGAAGTGTTTACCGACGTACTGGATAAACTCAATCCGGGCGACCTGCTGGTGTTTAACAATACCCGCGTGATCCCGGCGCGTGTCTACGGCCGCAAAGCCAGTGGCGGCAAAATCGAGATGCTGGTGGAGCGCATGCTGGATGACAAACGCGTACTGGCGCACGTGCGTGCCTCGAAAGCGCCGAAGCCGGGTGCAGAGCTGCTGCTGGGCGATGACGAAAGCGTCAAAGCCACCATGGTCGCGCGCCACGATACGCTGTTTGAGATCGAATTTGCCGACGATCGCGCAGTGCTGGATATCCTGAACAGCGTCGGCCATATGCCGCTGCCGCCGTATATTGATCGTCCGGATGAAGAAGCAGACCGTGAACTTTATCAAACCGTTTACAGCGCGCGTCCGGGTGCGGTAGCCGCACCGACCGCCGGTTTACATTTTGATGAACCGCTGCTGGACGCGCTGCGCGCCAAAGGCATCGAAATGGCGTTTGTCACGCTGCACGTTGGCGCAGGTACCTTCCAGCCGGTGCGCGTCGAGAACATCAACGACCACATCATGCACTCTGAGTATGCCGAAGTGCCGCAGGATGTGGTGGATGCCGTGCTGGCGTGTAAAGCGCGCGGCAACAAAGTGGTCGCGGTTGGCACCACCTCCGTGCGTTCTCTGGAGAGCGCGGCGCATGCGGCTCAGGATGCGCTGATTGCGCCCTTCTTCGACGACACCCAGATCTTCATTTATCCTGGCTATCACTATCAGGTGATTGATGCGCTGATCACCAACTTCCATCTGCCGGAATCGACGCTGATTATGCTGGTGTCGGCATTTGCCGGTTACAAAAATACCATGGCGGCTTATCAAAGCGCGGTGGCAGAGCAGTACCGTTTCTTTAGCTACGGGGATGCCATGTACATCACCCGTAATCCACAGGCTCCTGACGAAGTGGTTGGAGCTTAATAATCAGACTGTTTCTCTGATTATCTAATGAGGTTAATGTGAAATTTGAATTAGATACCACCGACGGACGCGCACGCCGTGGCCGTTTGGTGTTCGATCGCGGTGTCGTGGAAACTCCAGCATTTATGCCTGTGGGCACCTACGGCACCGTGAAGGGCATGACGCCGGAAGAAGTAAAAGACACCGGTGCGCAGATCCTGCTCGGTAACACCTTCCACCTGTGGCTGCGTCCGGGCCAGGAGATCATGAAACTGCACGGTGACCTGCACGATTTCATGAACTGGCAGGGACCGATCCTCACTGACTCCGGTGGCTTCCAGGTGTTCAGCCTCGGTGACATCCGTAAGATCACCGAAGCGGGCGTGCATTTCCGTAACCCGATCAACGGCGACCCGATTTTCCTCGATCCGGAAAAATCGATGGAAATTCAGTACGATCTCGGTTCAGACGTGGTGATGATTTTCGACGAGTGTACGCCGTATCCAGCCGACTGGGATTACGCCAAGCGTTCCATGGAGATGTCACTGCGTTGGGCGCAGCGTAGCCGCGATCGCTTTGATTCACTCGGGAATAAAAACGCGCTGTTCGGCATTATTCAGGGCGGTGTTTACGAAGATTTACGAGATGTCTCGGTTAAAGGTCTGGTAGATATCGGCTTTGATGGGTACGCTGTGGGCGGCCTGGCGGTGGGTGAGCCTAAAGAGGACATGCACCGAATCCTGGAACACGTCTGTCCGCAAATTCCGCAAGATAAACCGCGTTATTTGATGGGCGTCGGCAAGCCAGAAGATCTGGTGGAAGGCGTTCGCCGCGGTATCGATATGTTTGACTGCGTCATGCCAACGCGTAATGCGCGTAATGGTCACCTGTTTGTGACCGATGGCGTGGTGAAAATCCGTAACGCCAGGTATAAAGATGACACGGCAACGCTGGATGCGGAGTGTGATTGTTACACCTGTCGCAATTATAGCCGCGCCTATTTGTATCATCTTGATCGTTGTAACGAAATACTGGGCGCACGTCTGAATACGATTCACAATCTGCGCTATTACCAGCGTCTGATGGCGGGTTTACGTAAGGCCATTGAAGAGGGTAAATTAGAGCACTTTGTTAGCGAGTTCTACCAACGGACGGGTAAAGCGGTTCCACCGTTAAACGTCTGATAATTCTATCAATGAGGGAAATTTAATGAGCTTTTTCATTTCTGACGCCGTTGCCGCAGCAGGCGCTCCGTCTCAGGGAAGTCCTTATTCTCTGGTGATCATGCTGGTGGTGTTTGGTCTGATCTTCTATTTCATGATTCTGCGCCCGCAGCAGAAGCGTTCTAAAGATCACAAGAAGCTGATGGATTCCATCTCTAAAGGTGATGAAGTGTTGACCAGCGGTGGCCTGGTAGGTCGTGTGACCAAAGTGGCTGACAACGGCTACGTTTCTATCGCCCTGAACGACACCACTGAAGTAGTTGTAAAACGTGATTTCGTGGCCGCCGTTCTGCCGAAAGGTACTATGAAGGCGCTGTAATTTTTTCTTCCCGAAGGGAACTGCCGTGTTAAACCGTTATCCTTTGTGGAAGTACATCATGCTGGTCGTCGTGATTCTCGTCGGCCTGCTCTATGCGCTTCCTAACCTTTATGGAGAGGATCCGGCCGTTCAGATCACTGGTGCGCGCGGTGGCGCCGCCAGTGAACAGACGTTGGATCAGGTCCAGACTTTATTAAAACAAGATAATATCCAGAGCAAATCCCTCGCTCTGGAAAATGGCGCCATTCTGGCCCGTTTTGACAATCAGGATGCACAGCTGCGCGCGCGTGATGCCATCACTACCGCGTTGGGCGACAACTATGTTGTGGCGCTCAACCTCGCGCCGGCAACTCCGCGCTGGCTGACCATGCTGGCTGCACAGCCGATGAAACTCGGTCTTGATCTGCGTGGCGGCGTACACTTCCTGATGGAAGTGGATATGGATACCGCTCTGGGCAAGCTGCAAGAGCAGAATGCCGATGGCCTGCGCAGTGACCTGCGCGACAAAAGCATCCCGTATACCAACGTCAATAAAATCGCTAACTACGGTGTAGAAGTGCGTTTCCGCGACGGCGCCAGCCGTGATGCGGCGATCAGCTACCTGTCACCGCGTCATCGCGATCTGGTGATCTCCAGCGTCGGCAGCGATACGCTGCGTGCGGTGATGACCGATGCGCGTCTGAGCGAAGCCCGTGAGTATGCGGTTCAGCAGAACATCAATATCTTGCGTAACCGTGTGAACCAGCTTGGCGTTGCCGAGCCACTGGTGCAGCGTCAGGGTTCTGACCGCATCGTGGTTGAGCTGCCGGGTATTCAGGACACGGCGCGTGCCAAAGAGATTCTGGGTGCCACTGCGACCCTGGAATTCCGTCTGGTGAACACCACCGTTGACCCAACTGCCGCGGCCAGCGGTCGAGTACCGGGTGATTCGGAAGTGAAAGAGACGCGTGAAGGCCAGCCCGTGGTGCTGTACAAGCGTGTGATTCTGACCGGTGACCATATTACCGATTCGACGTCCAGCATGGACGAGTACAACCAGCCGCAGGTGAATATTTCACTGGATGGCGCGGGCGGTAACATGATGTCGAACTTCACTAAGGACAACATCGGTAAAGCGATGGCGACCCTGTTTGTGGAGTACAAGGACAGCGGTAAGAAAGACGCGAACGGTCGTGCTATCCTGGTGAAACAGGAGCAAGTGATTAACGTGGCGAACATTCAGTCGCGCCTCGGTAACAGCTTCCGCATCACCGGTATCAACAACCCGAACGAAGCCCGTCAGCTGTCGCTGCTGCTGCGTGCCGGTGCGTTGATCGCGCCAATTCAGATTGTGGAAGAGCGTACCATTGGTCCAACCATGGGTCAGCAGAATATCACTCAGGGTCTCGAAGCCTGCTTGTGGGGTCTGATCGCCTCCATCATCTTTATGGTGGTGTTCTACAAGAAGTTTGGTTTGATTGCGACCAGTGCGCTGCTGTGTAACCTGGTGCTGATTGTCGGCATCATGTCACTGCTGCCGGGTGCGACCCTCACCATGCCGGGTATTGCCGGTATCGTGTTGACGCTGGCGGTTGCTGTTGATGCTAACGTGTTGATTAACGAACGTATTAAAGAAGAACTGCGTAACGGACGCTCGGTACAGCAGGCGATTCATGAAGGCTACAAAGGCGCCTTCTCCAGTATCGTCGACGCCAACGTCACCACGCTGATCAAAGTTATTATTCTTTATGCGGTCGGTACCGGTTCTATCAAAGGCTTTGCGATCACCACCGCTATCGGTATCGCGACGTCAATGTTTACCGCTATCGTCGGCACCCGTGCCATCGTTAACCTGGTGTACGGCGGCAAACGCATCAACAAGCTGTCTATCTGAGGAGTGCGTTGTGGCACAGGAATATAGTATTGAACAGCTAAACCATGGGCGTAAGGTCGTTGACTTTATGCGCTGGGATACGCTGGCCTTCATCATCTCTGGTTTGCTGATCGTGGCTTCTATCGCCATGATTGGTGTGCGAGGCTTCAACTGGGGCCTCGACTTTACCGGCGGAACGGTGATTGAGATTAACCTGGAAAAACCAGCCGATCTGGATGCCTTACGTGAAGGATTGGTCAAAGCCGGTTTCCAGGAGCCGCTGGTGCAGAACTTCGGCAGCAGCCGTGACGTGATGGTGCGTATGCCACCTGCCACGGGCGCAGCAGGTCAGGAACTGGGCAACAAAGTCGTGACCTCAATCAATGAGACGACGCAGCAGAACGCGACCGTGAAGCGCATTGAGTTCGTCGGCCCCAGTGTGGGTAGCGATCTGGCGCAAGCCGGTGCGATGGCGCTGCTGTCGGCACTGATTGCGATTCTGATCTATATCGGCTTCCGCTTTGAGTGGCGCCTGGCGCTGGGTACCGTGCTGGCGCTGGCGCATGACGTGATCATTACCTGCGGCATTCTGTCACTGGCACACGTTGAGATCGATCTGACGATTGTGGCCTCACTGATGTCGGTGATCGGTTACTCGCTTAACGATAAGATCGTGGTCTCTGACCGTATTCGTGAGAACTTCCGCAAAATCCGTCGCGGTTCTTCCTACGATATTACTAACGTGTCGCTGACCCAGACGTTGAGCCGTACCTTGATCACCTCGCTGACCACGTTGGCGATGATTTTGATTCTGTTCATCTTTGGTGGTGCGCTGCTGAAAGGCTTCTCGCTGACCATGCTGATCGGTGTCACCATCGGTACCGTTTCATCTATCTATGTTTCTTCTGCTCTGGCGTTGAAACTGGGTATGAAGCGTGAACACATGCTGGTGCAGAAAGTGGAGAAAGAGGGCGCAGATCAGCCTTCGATCCTGCCTTAATTCTGCCGATGAAATGAAACGGGCTGCCCGAGGGCAGCCCGTTTTTTTATGCCTGCTGATCAGGGCGCCGTTTTGGTGGCAGTTGCACTCTGCACATCATGCACGCGCACATAGCCGAGTTGCTCCGGCGTCAGTCCGCTCAGGCGCAGCGGCACCGTCACTGAACTGCGTGGCATCAGACTCGCCTCAACCTGAATGGTCTGGCTCAAACTCTCCGCATTCAGCGGTTTGCCACTGGCGGGATCCAGCTCACCCCACACCACGGTGGCGCTCAGCGCGGGGACCGGCTGGTCATCGGTGGAACGGATATTCAGGTTGGCGCGACTACCACTGGCTTCCCCCTCGACGCGAGACAGTGACAGGCGCAATTTGCCCACCTGCGTCTGTAACTCGACGGGCGTGTTGGCTTGCGGTAGCAACCATGCCCCCTGGGTTGACTGCCCATTAAGTTGCCCCTGAATCTCCAGCGCCGTTGCCTGATTGGTGAGTTTGCGCATCTGCTGGTTAAGCTGGCTGACTTCCTGATGTAACTCTTTGACCTGCGGTGAAGTCGGCGTTGAACTACAACCACTGAGCACCAGCAGCGAAAGTGCGGCGGGCGCCCAAAACGTCCTGATCGTCATGCATTGTCCTTTCTGTTATTTCGGAATACGTAATACCTGGCCTGGGTAGATCTTATCAGGATGCGTCAGCATTGGCTTGTTTGCTGCGAAAATCTTGTTGTATTCATTAGGATTCCCGTAAACCTGTTTGGAAATCGCGCTTAGGGTGTCGCCTTTTTTCACCGTATAGAAATCCGCTTCTGGCGCACTGTCGGTGACGGTGACCTTGTCATCGACCTTGGTAATCCCTGCCACGTTACCGGCGGCAACCAGGATTTTCTCTTTCAATTCCTGCGAGATGCCATCACCGCTCACAGTAACGGTATCGCCTTGCACATCGACTTTAACTTTGTCGCTATCAGGTAAGCCGAGCTGGTTAATGTGATCCTGTAATTTTTTGCTGGGATCGTCAGCGCCGGTGACGGCATCCCATAACTTTTCACCTGCTTCTTTCACGAAATTGAACAGACCCATGTGACCTCCTGCAAATATGCCGGATTGGCTGTTTAAGCTTAGTGGCTTTTAGGGTTTACAGCGGAGCGCGTACTGCGTCTGTGAGCCGGGCGGTGATTCGGTCTCGTGTATTCAGTTGCTCCCGAGATCGCGCTACACTGTGTGGCCTATTTATCTCGCGACAGGAAACGTCATGCATTGCCCCTTCTGCTCCGCTGTGGACACCAAAGTCATCGACTCACGTCTGGTCAGTGAAGGTTCTTCGGTGCGTCGCCGCCGCCAGTGTCTGGTGTGTCATGAGCGTTTTACCACCTTTGAAGTGGCTGAATTAGTCATGCCGCGCGTGGTGAAAAGCAACGATGTGCGTGAACCCTTTAACGAAGATAAGCTTGCCAGCGGCATGATGAAGGCACTGGAGAAACGCCCGGTGAGCGCGGACGCCGTCGATAACGCAGTGAATCACATTAAAACGCAACTTCGTGCGACCGGCGAGCGCGAAATTCCCAGCAAACTGGTGGGCAATCTGGTGATGGAAGAGCTGAAGAAGCTCGATAAAGTTGCCTACATCCGCTTTGCTTCGGTGTATCGCAGCTTCGAAGATATCCGTGATTTTGGCGAAGAGATCGCCCGCTTACAGGACTAAGCCATGACTGACGAACGCTATATGGCGCGCGCGCTGGAACTGGCGCGTCGCGGACGTTTTACCACTACCCCTAATCCTAACGTTGGCTGCGTGATTGTGCGCGACGGCGAGATTGTCGGCGAAGGCTGGCATCACCGCGCCGGTGAGCCGCATGCTGAAGTGCACGCGCTGCGCATGGCCGGAGCAAAAGCCAAAGGCGCGACGGCCTTCGTCACGCTGGAACCCTGCAGCCATCATGGCCGGACACCGCCATGCTGCGATGCGTTGATTGCCGCGGGTGTCAGCCGCGTGGTGGCGGCAATGCAGGACCCAAACCCGCAAGTGGCGGGGCGAGGGTTGTATCGCTTGCAGCAGGCCGGCATTGAAGTCAGCCACGGTTTAATGATGAGCGAAGCGGAAGCATTGAATCGTGGTTTTCTGAAACGCATGCGTACCGGCTTCCCGTGGATTCAGCTCAAACTCGGCGCATCCCTTGATGGGCGCACCGCGATGGCCAGTGGCGAAAGTCAGTGGATAACCTCGGCGGCGGCAAGGCGCGATGTGCAACAATTACGTGCCCAGAGTTCGGCTATTCTTACCTCCAGTGCCACTGTGCTGGCGGATGATCCCTCACTGACCGTACGCTGGAATGAGCTTAACGCGGATGTGCGTCAGCAACTCGATGAAGCCACGCTGCGCCAACCGGTGCGGGTAGTGATCGACAGCCAGCAGCGCGTCACGCCACAACACCGTCTGATCGCACAACCTGGCGAAACCTGGCTGATGCGTACTGAAGCCGATCAGCACGCCTGGCCGGAAAGTGTCAGCCAAATTGCGGTGCCGCTGCGCGGAGAGCAACTGGATCTGGTGGCGATGATGATGTTACTCGGCCAGCGTCAGATTAACACGGTGTGGGTTGAAGCCGGCGCCAGTCTGGCGGGGGCGCTGTTACAGGCTGGACTGGTCGATGAGCTGATTGTCTACGTGGCGCCAAAGCTGCTGGGCAATGCGGCGCGTGGCCTGTGTGAACTGCCTGGGCTGGAACAATTGTCCGATGCGCCAGCGCTGAAGTTTAGTGACGTACGCAAGGTTGGCGCAGACCTGCGACTGACCCTGACGCCCGCTTAAGCACCGACTGAAAAGCCTGAGCGCGTTGTCGAAGAGTATGATAGAATCCGCCCCCTTCTGCGGGGCCATAAATCAAACACCCAAAGGATATGTATGAAAGTTATCGAAGCTCCTGTTGCCGCGCCTGATGCTAACATTGCCATCGTCATTGCGCGTTTTAACAACTTCATTAATGACAGCCTGCTGGATGGCGCGGTCGATGCGCTGAAGCGTATTGGCCAGGTTAAAGCAGAAAACATCACTGTGGTCTGGGTTCCAGGCGCTTACGAACTGCCTCTGGCAGCGCGCGCACTGGCAAAAGCCGGTAAGCACGACGCAATCGTGGCACTGGGAACCGTGATCCGTGGCGGCACCGCCCACTTCGAATATGTGGCAGGTGAAGCCAGCTCTGGCATTGCCAACGTGGCGATGACCAGCGAAATTCCGGTGACTTTCGGCGTGTTAACCACCGAAAACATCGAGCAGGCGATTGAACGCGCCGGCACCAAAGCAGGTAATAAAGGCGCCGAAGCGGCCCTGACTGCACTCGAAATGATTAACGTATTGAAAGCCATCAAAGCCTGATTTTTGGAAGGGGAATTTTGTGAAACCTGCTGCTCGTCGTCGCGCCCGTGAGTGCGCTGTCCAGGCGCTTTACTCCTGGCAGCTGTCGAACAACGACATTGCCGATGTGGAATACCAGTTTCTGGCGGAACAAGACGTCAAAGACGTCGATATTAGCTATTTCCGCGAATTGCTGGCCGGTGTGGCGACTAACAGCGCGTACCTGGACGGTCTGATGAAGCCTTACCTGTCACGTCAGCTGGAAGAGCTGGGTCAGGTAGAAAAAGCCATTCTGCGTCTTTCGCTGTATGAGCTGAGCAAACGTTCTGATGTGCCTTATAAAGTGGCCATCAACGAAGGCATCGAACTGGCCAAAGTGTTTGGCGCCGAAGACAGCCACAAGTTTGTCAACGGCGTGCTGGATAAAGCAGCCCCACAAATTCGACCCAACAAAAAATAAATGCGAAAGGCCGGTTTACCGGCCTTTTTCTCATTGAGACCTGACTTATGTCCTGTGGTGAATTCGAACTGATCGCACGTTATTTTAACCGCGTTACCAGCTCCCGCCGCGATGTGGAGAAGGGAATTGGTGACGACTGTGCGTTACTGAACGTGCCCGAAAAACAGACGCTGGCCATTAGCACCGATACGTTGGTGGCGGGCGTGCACTTCCTGCGTGATATCCATCCTGCCGATCTGGGTTACAAAGCGCTGGCCGTGAATCTCAGTGATTTGGCGGCAATGGGTGCCGATCCGGCGTGGTTGACGCTGGCGATTACCTTGCCTGAAGTGAATGAAAGCTGGCTGGCCGCATTCAGCGATAGCTTATTTGAGCTGCTGGATTATTACGATATGCAGCTGATTGGTGGTGATACCACGCGCGGACCACTGAGCCTGACGTTGGGTATTCACGGTCTGGTGCCGACTGGGCGCGCATTGAAGCGTTCGGGGGCCAAACCTGGTGACTGGATCTTTGTCACCGGTACGCTGGGTGACAGCGCGGCTGGTCTGTCGCTGCTACAACATCGTCATCGCCTGAACGATCCGGCTGTCCATGAAGTGTTGATCAAGCGCCATCTGCGCCCGATGCCACGTGTGTTGCAGGGCCAGGCACTGCGCAATCTGGCGACATCGGCGATCGATATCTCCGATGGTTTGATTGCCGATCTTGGCCATATTCTCACGGCGAGCCGCGTCGGTGCGCGCCTCAATCTGGAAGCGTTGCCACTTTCCGCGGCCTTGCGCGATCATTTTGAACCGGAGCAGGTACTGACTTGGGCGTTAAGTGGCGGCGAAGATTATGAGCTGTGCTTTACCGTGCCGGAAGTCAATCGTGGTGCGCTGGACGTGGCGCTGGGTCATCTTGGTGTGCCTTATACCTGCGTCGGGCAGATTGCGCCTGAAGCCGACGGGCTGACGCTGCTGGAAAATGGCAAGCCACGTCGTTTTAATCACAAGGGATTTGATCACTTTAATGCGAAGTAAAGATGTAGCGAAAAGCCGCCTGCGCCTGAGCAATCCCTGGCATCTGTTGGCAACCGGTTTTGGCAGTGGCCTGAGCCCGATCATGCCAGGCACCGCCGGTTCGATTGCCGCGATTCCCTTTTGGTGGTTGATGACCTTTCTGCCGTTGCAGATTTACTCTCTGCTGGTGCTGATTGGCATTAGCGTGGGCGTTTATCTCTGCCATCGCACCGCCAAAGACATGGGCGTGCACGATCATGGCAGCATTGTTTGGGATGAGTTTATCGGCATGTGGATTACGCTGATGGCGATTCCGGCGATGAGCTGGCAATGGGTGCTGGCCGGGTTTGTCATCTTCCGCATCTTTGATATGTGGAAACCCTGGCCGATTCGTTGGTTCGATCAGAACGTGCATGGCGGCATGGGCATTATGGTCGATGACATTATCGCGGGCGTGATTTCCGCCGTGATTTTGTATGGATTGGGGCTGGTACTTTAATTCGGCAGGTGCGCATCAATGCGCTCCCAACGGATTACCCAATGTCGCTGTGAATGTGCATCTTTCGGTTTGCCCAATGTGGCTGAGAATGTGCTCTCTACGGATTACCCAATGTGCGCACTCAACATGGTAGGGTCGCCGTTTATGGCGACCCGGTTCAATAATTACTCGAATCCCACCACTGGATGCGGTTGATACACCGTTTCCAGTTCAGCGATATCCGTTGAACTCAACTCCACATCCACCGCTTTCACCAACTCTGCAAACTGCTGCTCGCGTGATGCACCGATAATCGGTGCTGTGACCACGGGTTTATGCAGCAGCCACGCTAGCGCCACCTGTGCACGCGTCACGCCTTTATCGGCGGCAATGGTCGCCAGACGCTCTGCAATCGCCGCATCATTCTCTTCGGTACCGGTATAGAGTTTTTCCATGACGTTATCCGATACCGAGCGTGCGGTGGTTTCACCCCATGGACGCGTCAGTTTACCGCGCGCCAGCGGGCTCCACGGCAGCACCGCGATACCTTCACGTTCACACAGCGGGTGCATCTCGTTCTCTTCTTCACGCTGAATCAGGTTGTACTGATCCTGCATACTGACAAAACGTGCCCAGCCATTCTGTTTTTGCAGATCCAGCGCCTGAGTAAACTGTGCAGCATGCATCGAAGAAGCGCCGATGTAGCGCGCTTTACCCGATTTCACCACCTCATTCAGCGCCTCAAGCGTCTCTTCGATCGGCGTATCGTAATCCCAGCGGTGAATCTGCAGCAGGTCGACATACTCCATGCCGAGACGCGTCAGGCTGTCGTCGATAGACTGCAGGATGTTCTTGCGTGACAGCCCCTGAGAAAGGTTGCTGAGCGGGAAATAGACTTTGGTGGCCACCACGACCTGATCGCGCTGGGCGAAATCTTTCAGCGCACGCCCGACGATCTCTTCACTGCTGCCATCGGAGTAGCTGTTGGCGGTGTCGAAAAAGTTGATGCCCGCGTCCAGCGCTTGCTTGATCAGCGGTCGACTGCTCTCTTCGGGCAGGGTCCATGCGTGATTGCCGCGCATCGGATCGCCGTAAGTCATGCAGCCTAAACAGAGACGCGAAACCTGTAAGTCGGTCTGGCCTAAACGAATGGTTTTCATGGGAGCTCCTGCTCTTATACGTTAGGAATGCCCTAAGCATAGCAGCAGGAGCGGGGAGGGGATTACTGCGCCAGCCAGTCAGTGATTTGTTGCTGAATACCGGCGGCATCCAGCTGATAATCCTGACGAACCTCTTCCTGCGTGCCCTGCGGAATAAACTCGTCTGGCAGACCCAGGTTCAGCACATGAACACGCAGGCGTTTCGCCATTACGTATTCATTGACGCCGCTACCGGCTCCGCCTTTGATGGCACCTTCTTCCAGCGTCACCAGTGAATCATGGCTGGTGGCCAGTTCGGCAATCAAGGCTTCATCCAGTGGCTTCACGAAACGCATATCCACCAGCGTGGCGTTAAGCGCTTCAGCGGCGGCCTGTGCTTCAGGCAACAGCGTACCGAAGTTTAGGATCGCCAGCTTTTCACCACGGCGCTTCACAATACCTTTGCCCAGCGGCAGGCTGGCGAGCGGCTCCAGCGTGGCGCCGGTGCCCGTGCCGCGCGGATAGCGCACCGCACTCGGACCAGCCTGATAGTGATAGCCGGTGTAGAGCATCTGGCGGCATTCGTTTTCGTCGCTTGGCGTCATGATCACCATTTCGGGCACACAGCGCAGGAAGGCGATATCAAATGCGCCCTGATGGGTTTGCCCATCGGCGCCCACAATGCCGCCGCGATCGATAGCGAACAGCACCGGCAGTTTCTGGATCGCCACATCGTGGATCAGCTGATCGTAAGCGCGCTGCAGGAAGGTGGAGTAAATCGCCACCACCGGCTTGTAACCGCCAATCGCCATACCTGCAGCAAAGGTCACCGCATGCTGTTCAGCAATCGCCACGTCAAAGTACTGTTGCGGATAGTCACGAGAGTAGCTGACCATGCCAGAACCTTCGCGCATCGCCGGCGTCACCGCCATTAAACGCGGATCGTCAGCAGCCATTTCGCTCAGCCAGCTACCGAATATTTTCGAGTAGCTAGGCAGGCCTGGCGCGCTTTTCGGCAGAGAACCGCTGGCCGGATCGAACTTCGGTACCGCATGCCAAGCGATGGGATCCTGCTCGGCAGGCGCGTAGCCTTTGCCCTTTTTGGTCATGATGTGCAGGAACTGCGGGCCTTTAAGGTCGCGCATGTTCTTCAGCGTGCTCACCAGCGTCAGTACATCGTGTCCATCAACCGGACCAATGTAGTTGAAGCCCAGCTCCTCAAACAGCGTGCCGGGCACCACCATGCCTTTCAGGTGCTCTTCGGTGCGCTTCACCAGCTCTTTGATCGGCGGCAGGCCGCCCAACACACGCTTGCCGCCTTCGCGCAGACGTGAGTAGGTTTTACCGGAAAGAATCTGTGCCAGACGATTGTTGAGTGCGCCGACGTTCTCCGAGATCGACATCTCGTTGTCGTTGAGGATCACCAACATGTCAGGCTTGATGTCACCTGCGTGGTTCATGGCTTCAAACGCCATACCGGCGGTGATGGCGCCGTCGCCGATGATGCAGGCAGTACGACGGCCTTTACCTTCACGCTCAGCGGCCACAGCCATGCCCAATCCGGCGCTGATCGAGGTCGATGAGTGGCCGACGCTCAATACGTCGTATTCACTTTCGCCGCGCCACGGGAACGGATGCAGGCCATTTTTCTGGCGGATGGTGCCGATTCGATCGCGGCGCCCGGTCAGAATCTTATGCGGATAGGCCTGATGGCCAACGTCCCACACCAGATGGTCAAACGGGGTGTTATAAACATAATGCAGCGCGACTGTTAGTTCGACGACGCCCAGACCCGAAGCAAAGTGGCCGGAAGACCGGCTCACGCTATCCAGCAGATACTGACGCAGTTCGTCACACAGTACCGGAAGTTTTTCTTTCGGTAATAAACGTAATTCCTGAACCGTGCTTGCTAACGCCAGTGTCGGGTATTTTGCAATATCAAAACTCATCAGAGACTCATTATGAAAGTTATTTATCGCGTTCAATTATGAAGCTTGCCAGTGCTTGTAATGCGGTGGTGTTATAAGAATGCGCCGCCAGAATCTCTAACGCACCCAGTGCTTCCTGATAAAGATCCCATGCTTTACGACGGGCATTTTCCAGCCCCATCAAGGCCGGGTAAGTGCTCTTACCCAATGCCTGATCCGCGCCCTGGGTTTTGCCCAGCACCGCGGTATCGCCCACCACATCAAGAATGTCATCCTGCACCTGGAACGCCAGTCCGATGGCGTTGGCGTAGGTATCCAGAACCGGAAGTGCCGCACGGCCACGTTCACCTGCGGTCAGTGCGCCAAGACGCACCGCAGCACGAATCAATGCGCCGGTTTTATGACGATGAATCTGCTCCAGCTGAGCGAGGTCGATTTGCTTGCCTTCGGCGGCCAAATCCAGTGCCTGACCACCGCACATGCCTGCCACACCGCTGGCCTGGGCCAGTTCTGAAATCATCGCAATGCGCGCTTGCGGGCTGACGCCGGGCATAGGCTCATCGGCCAGAATCGAAAACGCCAGGGTTTGCAACGCATCACCAGCGAGAATCGCTGTGTCTTCACCATATTTTATATGGCAGGTTGGCTGTCCGCGGCGTAATGCATCGTCATCCATCGCGGGCAGATCATCATGAATCAGAGAGTAAGCATGAATGCACTCTACGGCAGCGGCCGGCGCATCCAGGCTGGCCGTCTCGGCCTTTAACATCTCGCCCGTGGCGTAAACCAAAAACGGACGCAGACGCTTACCGCCTAATAGTGCCCCATATTGCATGGATTGCACCAGAGGAGAACTCTGAAAAGGAAGTGGATCTATTAAGCGTGTCAACGCCAGATTGACGCGTTCGTGATACGCGTTGAGTAATTTGGCGAAATCCATCAGTCATTTTCCGGCGTGAACGGGGCGAGCGCGGCATCTTTATCGTCGCTGAGCAGGATCTGCACGCGCTGTTCAGCCTGCTGCAGGGTTTGCTGACCGGTGCGTGCCAGCTGTACGCCGCGTTCAAATTCGTTCAATGCTTCTTCCAGTGGCAGTTCGCCACTTTCCAGACGGCTAACGATTTGTTCCAGCTGCTGCAATGCGCTTTCAAAACTGGCTGGCGCTTCGGCTTTTTTCGGCATAATCAGTGTCGACTCACAGGTTAGGAATCATCTTGCAATCGGTCATGGTAGCCGACGAGGATTAATTAGCAAAATAATGAATGTGATTGCGGTTGCAGAAGCGGTCATCTGACAAAGGTGGTATACTTTTGCGCCTCGGATGCGGGCGCCTCTGCGTTACCCGTAATTATATGATTTTACCAGTTAAGTGCCGATGGTTTTAGCACTTATTTGCCCAACGAAGCTGTGTCGCCATGAAGTTTATCATTAAGCTCTTCCCAGAAATCACCATCAAAAGTCAGTCGGTGCGTCTGCGCTTTATCAAGATCCTGACCGGTAACATCCGCAATACCCTGCGTACTGTCGACGACGAAATCGCCGTGGTGCGTCACTGGGACCATATTGAAGTACGCGCTAAAAAAGAAGCGCTGCGTACCGTCGTTATTGATGAGCTCACGCGTATTCCCGGTATTCACCATGTACTGGAGGTTGAGGATCAGCCTTATACCGATATGCACGATATCTTCGAGCAGACGCTGGCACTGAATCGTGAGCGCCTGGAAGGGAAAAGTTTCTGCGTGCGTGTAAAGCGTCGTGGCAAACACAGCTTCAGCTCGATTGAGGTCGAGCGTTACGTGGGTGGCGGGCTCAATCAGCACATTGAGTCCGCACGTGTGCAATTGAAAAATCCTGATGTGACGGTCAATCTCGAGATTGAAGACGATCGTCTGCTGCTGATCAACGGCCGATATGAAGGGCTGGGTGGTTTCCCCATCGGGACACAAGAAGATGTGCTGTCGCTGATTTCTGGTGGCTTCGACTCCGGCGTCTCCAGCTATATGCTGATGCGTCGTGGTTGCCGCGTGCACTACTGCTTCTTCAACCTCGGCGGTGCCGCGCATGAAATCGGCGTCCGTCAGGTCGCGCATTACCTGTGGCAACGTTTTGGTCGTTCGCATCGCGTACGCTTTGTGGCGATCAACTTCGAGCCGGTTGTCGGTGAGATTCTTGAGAAAGTCGATGATGGCCAGATGGGCGTGGTGCTGAAACGCATGATGGTGCGTGCGGCGTCCATGGTCGCTGAGCGCTACGGCGTGCAGGCCCTGGTGACGGGTGAAGCGCTGGGGCAAGTATCGAGCCAGACGCTGACCAACCTGCGTTTGATTGATAACGCTTCGGATACCCTTATCCTGCGTCCGCTTATCTCGCATGATAAAGAGCACATCATCGATTTGGCGCGCCACATCGGCACCGAAGACTTTGCCAAAACCATGCCGGAATACTGCGGTGTGATTTCGAAAAGCCCAACGGTAAAAGCGATGAAAGCGAAGATCGAAGCGGAAGAGCAAAACTTCGATTTCGAGATCCTCAATCGCATGGTGCAGGAAGCCAGCAACGTCGATATCCGCGAGATTGCGGAGAAGGCTCAGGAAGAAGTGGTGGAAGTAGAGACGGTGGCCTCGTTCACCGCAGATGATGTGGTGCTGGATATCCGCTCTGTGGATGAGCAAGAAGCATCACCGCTGGCGCTGGAAGGCGTTGAAGTCAAATCCCTGCCGTTCTACAAATTGAGCACTCAGTTTGGCGATCTGGATCAGAACAAAACCTGGTTGCTGTATTGCGATCGCGGTGTGATGAGCCGTTTACAGGCGCTGTATCTGCATGAGCAAGGCTTTAAAAACGTGAAGGTCTATCGTCCGTAACGATGATAAACCTGTCAACGACGCGATTCATCGTCTATGTAGGCGATGAATCGCGTCGCTAAGAGGTCCGCTAAATCATCGGGACTGTGTTGAATCGCGGGGGGCCGTTAAACCGCAATGCCTGTTGAAATACGCTGCTAAATAGGCGTTTTACCCCATCACAACGCGGTTATTCGCGCTCTTCAAATTCCTGATAGTTATAAATCCCCGCCGCTAATACCAGCTGTGACGCAACTTCACGCGCTTTCTCCTTATCCACCAGCAGATCAATCAGCTTCAGCGCAAAATCAATCGAAGTGCCAGGCCCCTGGCTGGATAACAGATTGACGCGCGGATCCCACACTACGCGGCGATCCATCCAGTGCTTATCGGGAATGGTGTCACGCAAGCCAGGAAAGCCCGTCATATTGCCCACAGGGAACAGATCGTGCGGGATCAGCACCGTGCCGGGGGCAGCACAAATCGCGGCAACGATTTTTCCTGCGAGGTGAAACTGGCGCACGGTTTCCACCAGCAATGGGCTGTCACGGAACGTCTCCGCACCTTTCAGGCCACCGGGCAGCACCACGGCGTCATAGTCGTTATCCGCCACTTCAACCAGTGGCGCATCGGCCAGCAGGCGCACGCCGCGCGAGCAGATAATTTCGCGCGTGCCATCGCTTTCAACACTGGCGGTGGTGACGCTTAAGCCCGCGCGGACCAGCAGGTCGATAGTGGTGACAGCTTCAATCTCTTCACTGCCATGTGCCAGGCAAACCAGAACCGATGCGGTCGCGCTCATATTGGGACTCCTTGCGTTTAATCAGATCGTACAAACGGGTGTTCTCCGGCAGCGCAATGCCCTGCGCGCGAGCGCGGCGCAGCAGGTAGCCGGTGATGTAATCAATTTCTGTCAGGCGCTGTGCGCGCACATCCTGCAACATTGAGGAGGTATTCGCTGCGGTGCTGTCGATGACGTCATAGATGATGTCGCGCAGGTTATCGACCGCAATGTGCTGACCTTCACGCTCCATGACCCAGGCAATCTCTTCACACAGCGTGGCAATCTGCTGCGGCCAGGCGCGCAGGGCACCGTTCTGGCAATCGTGTTCAACGGTAAGCGGATTGATCACGCAGTTCACCGCCAGTTTGCGCCAGCTGGCAGAAGCAATGTTGTCATGCCAGGCCACGTCCGGCAAAGCCTGGTGCAGGATATCGGCGATATCGCTCATCGCGGCACTATCACGTCCGGTGGGACCGATATGTGTGATGCCCTGCGCAACGTGTTTGATTACCGTGCCATCGCGCATCGCCGCGTGGGTGGTAATGCCGCGCAGCAGCGGTTGCTGCAACTCCTTCAGCTCTTCCAGCGTGCCCATGCCATTGTGCAATAACAAAATGGCAGCATGAGCAGGCAGGATGCTTTGCAGGTTTTTGACTGCCGGGGAAACCTGTGGCGCTTTCAGTGTCACCAGCAACAGCTGGCTTTCGGCAAGAAACAGCGGATCGTTGGCGATAAACGTGTGATTGCTGACCTGTCCTTGCGGATCAATCACGTTCACCGAGCAATAGGGCTGCGGCACGCGCAACCAGCCCTGAACCTCATGTCCCTGACGTGCGAGCGCGGCGAGCCAAATTTGACCCAGGGCGCCACAACCCAACACGGTAATTTTCATTTTGCCTCCCGCTGACGGGTTCTCAATTTCACGACATCGTTAAGTATAGCTTTCCGCGTATCGTGTTTAATTAGCGCCATAAGACGCGTATTATGCATGTCACTTTAGTATCAGGAGAAGAAAAGATGCCATCTTTCGATATCGTTTCCGAAGTCGAACTGCCGGAAGTGCGTAATGCGGTGGAGAATGCCAGCCGTGAGATCTCAACCCGTTTCGATTTCCGCAACGTGAGCGCCAGCATTGAGCTCAACGAAAAGAATGAGACCATCAAAATCACCAGCGAATCTGATTTCCAGGTTAAACAGCTGGTGGATATTTTGCGTGAAAAACTGCTGAAACGCGGCATTGAAGGCGCAGCGATTGAAGTGCCAGAAGAGATCATTCACAGCGGTAAAAGCTGGAGCGTAGAAGCCAAGCTGAAAAAGGGTATCGAAAGCGATATCGCTAAAAAGCTGGTGAAGCTGATTAAAGACAGCAAGCTGAAAGTGCAAACGCAGATTCAGGGTGAAGAGCTGCGCGTGACCGGTAAATCACGTGACGATTTGCAGGGTGCGATGGCGCTGGTGCGCGGTGGCAACCTGGGTCAGCCCTTCCAGTTCAAGAACTTCCGCGACTAATCGCGTTTGTCGCGTGCGGCACGACGATAGAGCGTGCTGCGCGCGACACCTAATGCCTCCGCCGCTTTACTGATATTGCCATTGAAGCGTTGGAGCGTTTCACTAATCAGCCGCTCATCATGGCTCTGCTTATCTTCCACTGGCACCGCCGCTACCCGGCGATATTCGGCTGGCAAATGCACATCAGTGACTTCTTCGCCTTCATCGGCGAGCGCTAACAGTACACGCAATAAACTGCGTAACTGCCGCACGTTGCCGGGCCATGGCAATTGCGCCAGCGATGCCAGCAAGGCGGGAGAAAGCTGGATATCGCGATCTGCGCCGCCCAACTCAATCCATAACCGACCAATAAAATCTTCGATATCTGGCCAGGCACGCAACGGCGGGATGGTCATGGAAAATTCCTGCAAGCGATAGAGAAGATCCTCGCGGAACTCGCCCTCGGCCACACGCTGCGCCAAATCACGGTGCGTTGCGCAGATCACAGCAAAATTCACCGGCCAGCTGCGACTGGAACCAAGCGGCGCGACCTCTTTTTCTTGCAGCACACGCAGCAAACGGGTTTGTAGCGCCAGCGGCATATCTCCAATTTCATCAAGAAACAGCACGCCACCATCCGCCTCGCGGATTTTACCGATGTAGCCATTTTTGCTGGCTCCGGTAAAGGCGCCAGGCTGATAACCAAATAGCTCTGATTCAATCAACGCTTCCGGAATGGCTGCGCAATTGATGGCGACGAATTTGCCCTCGCGCCAGCGGCTCTGCTGATGCAGCGCACGGCTGACATACTCTTTACCGCTGCCGGTTTCACCGTGAATGCACAACGACACACCGGCATTCATCAGACGCACCATTTTCTCGCCATCACGACCCAGCGAGAAGGGGAGATCGGCGGCGGGTTCGCTCGGTGTGGCGAAATGCGTGCGGTGCGGTGCCCGCAGGCGGAAGTAGTAACGCTGCTGGGCAAAATGAATCGGGAGAGGAATGGTGTTGGCCAGCTGTTCCAGTTGATCAAACAGCTGCTGGAATGTCAGAGTGCCCAACTGCTCGGTGGTGAGATTGAGTTCACGCATCGCCAGGCGGTTTGCGGCGGTGAGCACATTATCGGAGAACACCAGCAGCAGCTCATCACTGGTATCAATGCCGTGCGGCTCAACGTGCAGGCTCATCAACCATTGTTGGGGATGCAGGCTTTGCTTAACCCACAAATACTCGATCTGTTTAGCGGCGGCTTTGACCCACTGAAACGTTTGCGGATGCGGGAAGTGCGCTGGGCCAGAGATATCCAGTACGCCCGCAATCTGACCGTTGGGCATCTGCAACGGCATGGCTGCGCAGTACAGCCCCTGATTTAAGGTGAGAAAATGTTGCTGGCCTTCAATTTCACAGCCATCGTCAATCGCCAGTGCAGTGCCAATTGCATTGGTGCCGCGCCCGCATTCGCTCCACAAATTGCCGGGAGCGAGTGCAAATCGCTGCGCTTTCTCCATCGATTGCATGTCGCCAAAGGTGTTCAGCACCAAACCGGTGGCATCCGAAAGGATCACCACAGATTGTTTTTCCGCCAGTTTCTGCGCCAGCTGTTTGATCACCGGCTGGGCGAATTGTTGTAGCCCGGCATTACTGGCCAGCACATCAGCCAGCTCACCCTGGCGGACGCGAGGAAAATCATCGGCGGTGCGGTCGAGACCATACAGCTGGCTACGAAACCAGGAGTCGCTTAACAGCGGGTTGGTATTAACGGCAGACGCGGCTGAATTTCCCTGCATTGGTAACCTCATGCCTAAGCGAAAGTGTTGCAGCATTGTAGCGGCTTGGTTTCTGCAGTGTTGCGATACGCAACACAGATGAGGATTTTGGTGGCAGAACCCGCGCGTTTAAAAGGGCTATTAGTTTTATAAATCAATGATAGATATAACGATTTTTCGAAAATTCGCAAGCTGAAAAAAACTGGCACGCCCGCTGCAATAGCTTATTAGGCAGCGGGCTGTTCAATCTGTTGACCCACAGATTGCCGCTGCCAGCTAACAATAAACGACCCTATACGAAGGAGTTTGCGATGCGTTATGCACATCCCGGCACGCCCGGCGCTTTGGTCACTTTTAAAGCGACCTACGGCAATTTTATTGCGGGCAAATTCACAGAGCCGCTCAGCGGCCAGTATTTTACGAACACCTCGCCTGTTGATGGCAGCGATATTGCGCAGTTTCCGCGTTCTGACGCGCGGGATATCGATTTAGCACTGGACGCTGCTCATCAGGCCGCTGACGCCTGGGGAAAAACCAGCGTGCAACACCGTGCCAATCTGCTGCTGCAGGTGGCCGACTGCATTGAACAAAATATTGAAATGTTGTCTGTAGCGGAGAGCTGGGACAACGGCAAACCGATCCGCGAAACGCTCAATGCCGACCTGCCGCTGGCGGTGGATCATTTCCGCTACTTCGCCGGTTGTCTGCGTGCACAGGAAGGCAGTACCGCTGAAATCGATGAAACCACCGTCGCTTATCACTTCCACGAACCGCTGGGCGTGGTCGGGCAGATCATCCCGTGGAACTTCCCGCTGTTAATGGCGGCATGGAAACTGGCTCCGGCGCTGGCTGCGGGTAACTGCGTGGTACTGAAACCGGCTGAGCAAACGCCACTGGCGATCACCTTGCTGATGGAGTTGATCGGCGATCTTTTCCCGGCGGGCGTGCTTAACGTGGTACAGGGCTTTGGCCGGGAAGCCGGTGAAGCGCTGGCCACCAGCAAACGTATCGCCAAAATCGCGTTCACCGGCTCAACACCGGTCGGGCGTCATATCATGGCGTGTGCGGCTGAAAACATCATTCCCTGTACCGTCGAGCTGGGCGGCAAGTCGCCTAACATCTACTTTGCCGATGTGATGGACGGTGAATCAGACTTTATCGAAAAAGCGGTGGAGGGGCTGGTACTCGGTTTCTTCAATCAGGGCGAAGTCTGTACTTGTCCGTCGCGTGCGTTGATCCATGAATCCATCTATGAGCCGTTTATGGCGCGGGTGATGGATAAAGTGGCGAATATCCGCCGAGGCGATCCGCTGGATACTGACACCATGATCGGTGCTCAGGCTTCCCGTCAGCAATTCGACAAAATCCTGTCTTACATCAACATCGCGCGCGACGAAGGGGGGCAAATTCTAACCGGAGGCGATCGCGCCAGCGTCGCTGCTGAACTGGATAACGGATTCTATATCCAGCCAACCCTGATCAAAGGCACCAACCAGATGCGGTGTTTCCAGGAAGAGATTTTTGGGCCTGTTATTGGCATCACCACTTTTAAAGATGAAGCGGAAGCTTTGTCGATTGCCAATGAAACGCAATTTGGCCTCGGCGCGGGTGTATGGACGCGTGATACCAATCTGGCGTACCGCATGGGGCGTGGTATCAAAGCCGGTCGCGTCTGGACCAACTGCTATCACATCTATCCTGCGCACGCAGCTTTCGGTGGCTATAAGCAGTCGGGAGTGGGACGCGAGACGCACAAAATGGCGCTCAGCGCCTACCAACAAACCAAAAATCTGCTGGTCAGCTATGGCACCGCGCCTTTGGGCCTGTTCTGAGTCCGCATCCGATCAAATGGAGAGTGAAAGATGAATATGCAAATCAAAACCACCATGAAAGCCGCTGTTGTCAAAGCCTTTGGCGAACCGTTAGTGATTGAGCAGGTGCCAGTACCGCAAGTGGGACCGGGCCAGATTCTGGTGAAAATCGCGGCGACTGGCGTGTGCCATACCGACTTACATGCCGCCGAAGGCGACTGGCCGATTAAACCCAATCCCCCGTTTATTCCCGGTCACGAAGGCGTAGGACAGGTAGTGGCGCTGGGTGAAGGTGTGAAGCATTTAAAACTGGGCGATCGAGTAGGCGTGCCGTGGCTCTATTCCGCATGCGGCCACTGTGAGCACTGTCTGGATAGCTGGGAAACCCTGTGTCTGTCACAGCAGAATGCCGGTTATTCGGTGAACGGCAGTTTTGCAGAATATTGCCTCGCGGACGCTAATTATGTCGGCATCATTCCGGAAAACATCGATTACAACGAAATCGCGCCGATTCTGTGTGCGGGTGTGACGGTGTACAAAGGCCTGAAGATGACCGACACCAAGCCGGGTGATTGGGTGGTGGTGTCCGGTATTGGTGGTCTGGGCCATATGGCAGTGCAATATGCGGTGGCGATGGGACTGAACGTCGCTGCAGTGGATATCGATGATGAGAAGCTGGCCTTTGCCAAACGTCTCGGTGCCAGCGTAGTGGCCAATGCGAAGAACGTCGATCCGGCTAAAGTGTTCCAGGAAAGCTTCGGCGGTGCGCACGGCGTGCTGGTGACGGCTGTTTCACCGAAGGCGTTTGAGCAGGCGATTGGCACTATGCGTCGTGGCGGTACTATGGTGCTGAACGGTCTGCCACCGGGCAAATTCGACCTGTCTATCTTTGATATGGTGCTGGACGGTATTACCGTGCGTGGTTCAATTGTCGGTACGCGTAAAGATCTGCAGGAAGCGTTGGATTTCGCTGGGCGTCATAAAGTGAAAGCCAACGTGGCGGTTGAACCGCTGACCAACATTAACGACATCTTTGCGCGTATGCATGCGGGAAAAATTGAAGGGCGTATCGTGGTTGATATGTCGCTTTAATTAGCGTGATGGTATGTGGCGGTGCGGTTAATCGCGCCGCCACAGAGTGTGTGACGACTAACTAACAGCTGGCGATCAGCGCTTCAATTTCCACGCGGCTCGTCACTTTACTGTCGATCTTGATGTAAGCACTTTTCTCTTCCGGCACGATAAAGACTGAAGAGACACCCGGCTGCGCTTTTAAACGCTTTTCAAGGTTAGGCACCGCTAATACGGCATCACTGAGCACCATGCGCAGGCTGCTGACGTACGGCGGCTCCTGCATCGACATCGCCACAAACAACCAGGCTGCCGCCACAATCGCACCCACCAGAAACACCGTCTGCGCATCAAAGTGACCGAAGATCCAACCGCCCATGCTGCCGCCAATCGCCACGCCAATGAACTGGCTGGTGGAGTAAATGCCCATCGCTGTGCCTTTGTAGCCCGGTGGTGATTCTTTACTGATCAGCGAAGGCAGAATGGCTTCCATCAGGTTGAAGGCGAGGAAGAACAGCTGCACGCCAATCACCAGCGTCCAGAAATGACCAGCCGCACCCCACAGTACGATTTCCGCGATAATGATCAGTGCCACGCAGGTAACAAAAACGCGCTTCATGCGGCGTTTCACTTCGGCATAGATGATGAAAGGCACCACCAGAACGAAAGCGACCAGCATGGTGACCAAATAGACTTTCCAGTGTTCAGATGCCGGGAAGCCTGCTTGTTCAAACTGGCCCGGCAAAGCCACAAAACTCGACATCAGCAGGATATGCAGGCAAAGAATACCGATGTTTAATTTTAGGAGTTTAGGATTGGCTAACACTTCACGAATGCTGGCTTTTACCATGCCGGACTCACGGTTAAGCACGTGATTGGGTGCGCTCGGCACCACCAATAGCGTGATAACAATGCCCAGCGAGGCCAGAATAGCGATCATCCAGAAAAGTGCATGCAACCCCAGAGCATGGGTGACAATTGGGCCTACCACCATCGCAATTGCAAAGGTCACACCGAAACTGATGCCAATAAAAGCCATCGCTTTAGTACGATTTTGTTCGCGAGTGAGATCTGAGAGTAGTGCCATGACTGCAGCGGCAATTGCGCCAGAGCCTTGCAAAGCACGACCCAGAATCACGCCCCAGATTGAGGTGGTCATCGCCGCGATAATACTGCCCAGCACGAACACTAACAGCCCGCCAACAATGAGCGGTTTGCGACCGACGCGATCGGACAACAGACCAAACGGAATCTGGAATACGGCTTGCGCCAGACCATAGATGCCAATTGCCAGACCAATTAAGGTTTCACTGGCTCCCTGCAACGCCATACCGTACGTGGTGAGTACCGGCAGGACCATAAACATTCCCAGCATGCGCAGGGAAAAAACTGTGCCTAAACCCCATGTAGCCCGAAGCTCTACTGGCGTCATTTTATTATCGTTCATTCCAACCTCTGTAATTTTGCTGCACTCATTTTAAGGAGCAGGGCAGGGCGGGTAAAACAATTGTTGTTAAGCAGTGGTAACAAAAAGAAAGGGCGCGAAATTCGCGCCCTTTCTGGTGTTGCGGAGCTGTATTACCAGACGTAAGTCAGCAGGTCTTTAGAGGCCGGCGTCATAAAATCAACCGACATCATCACGCTCAATGCTGTGATAGCGACAATCGAGAACACAAACAGTTTACGCGCCCAAACTTTATCGTTTGAGGTTTTGTAACCTGAAAGCGCCATGCCCAACCACCACACACTCACCGCCGCGGCGACCACCAGATACTTGTAGCCCGCGTAACCGCCAAGTGTCAGCATCAGCGTAGCAATCATGAACGCCAGGATGTACAGCGTAATATGATTTTTGGCTACCGAGATACCTTTCACGACAGGCAGAACCGGGATGTTAGCCGCCTGATAATCTTTGAAGCGGAAAATCGCAATCGCGTACGAGTGCGGCATCTGCCACAGGCTAAAAATAGCCAACAAGATCAAAGCGCCAGCATCAAACTGGTTGGTCACTGCGCAGTAGCCAATCACTGGCGGTGCTGCACCAGAGAGGCTACCGATCAGCGTGCCATACACGGAGTTGCGTTTCATATACAGGCTGTAAATGCCCACATAGACAACGAAGCCCATCACCGCCAGCCACATGGCCAGCGGGTTAGCACCGAAATACAGCAACGCAAAGCCAGCAATACCCAATGCGGTTGCATAAACCAGGCTTACTTTCGCCGAGATCAGGCCTTTGACCAGAACACGGTTCCGCGTTCTCTCCATTTTGATGTCGATATCGCGGTCAATCACGTTGTTGAATACACAACCTGATGCGACAACCAGCGAAACGCCCACCAGTGAATAGAGAAACAGGGGGTAATCAATGCTGCCTTTCGAAGCCAGCAAGAATCCACCGATCACAGAAATTAAGTTGCCGAAAATAATTCCTGGTTTTGTTACTTGCAGGTATTGCTTAATCATTACGTGTGACTCTTTAGTCGGCCATCATGTTGTAGTTGAGGTTCCACATGATCCACAGTGATCCGACGACAACAATCAAAATAATGAGTGCTGAGAAGACAATCGCCACCATGTTCCAGCCGCCCTCTGACTTGCTGTCCAGGTGCAGGAAGTAGACCAGGTGTACTAACACCTGAACCACCGCACACACCAGAACCACACCCAGAATCGTGCCGTGTGATGCGCCGCCATCCATTACCATCCAGAACGGAATACCGGTCAGGATGATAGAAAGGATGAAGCCGATCATGTAAGACTTCACGCTACCGTGAGAAGCGCCATGTTCGTTAACTGAATGACTCATTACATGGCTCCCATCAGATAGACAACGGTGAATACGCAGATCCAAACCACATCCAGGAAGTGCCAGAACAAGCTCAGGCACATGATACGGGTGCGGTTAGTTGCAGTCAGACCACGTTTAGAAATCTGGAACATCATCACTGCCATCCAGATCAGGCCTGAGGTCACGTGCAGACCGTGGGTACCGACCAGCGTAAAGAACGCGGACAGGAAACCACTGCGGTCAGGACCGAAGCCTTCCAGGATCAGGTGATGGAATTCATAGATTTCCATGCCGATGAATCCAGCACCAAACAGGAAGGTCAGAGCCAACCAGCTGATGACTGAACCCTTGTTCTGGTTGTTCATCGCAATCACTGCCATTCCATAAGTAATGGAGCTGAGCAGCAGCAGCGCGGTTTCAACCAGCACAAACGGCAGTTCAAAGATGTCTTTACCTGCCGGACCACCGGCAGTGTTATTGACCATAACTGCATAGGTCGCAAACAGGGTTGCGAAGATAATGCAGTCACTCATCAGGTAGATCCAGAAGCCAAAGACTTTATTGGCTCCTGCATCGTGATGCCCATGCTCCGCATGGGCGTCGTGGTGGTGATTAGTCACAGTTTCAGTTGCCATTATTTCAGACCTGCTTTGCTGATTTCATCAAAGTGCTTCTTCTCCAGCTCCTCAATCTGAGCAACGGGTACGTAGTAATCCACGTCTTCGTCGAAGCTCTTCACAATCCAGGTCACAATAGTGGCCAGGAAAGTAAGGCCAGCCAGCCACCAGATGTGCCAGATCATCGCGAAACCAAATACGGTCATGAACGCTGCGATAATAAGAGCTGCGCCGCTGTTTTTCGGCATATGAATTTCTTCATATTTTTCTGGTTGCTTGTACGCTTCGCCTTTTTCTTTCATTTCCCAGAACGCATCACGCTCGTGGATATGTGGGATCACAGCAAAGTTGTAGAACGGAGGAGGTGAAGAGGTTGCCCACTCCAGCGTACGACCGCCCCACGGGTCACCGGTCAGGTCACGGTTCTGATCGCGGTCACGTACAGAGACCCAGAACTGGATAACCTGGCACAGGATACCGCATGCAATCAGTGCCGCCCCGCCTGCTGCAACAACCAGCAGTGAGTGGAACTGAGGATCGATGTCCTGGCTGATACGACGGGTCATACCCATGAAGCCCAGTGCGTACAGCGGCATAAAGGCGACGAAGAAACCAATGATCCAGAACCAGAATGCACGGATACCCCATTTTTCGTTCAGGGTGAAGCCGAATGCTTTCGGGAACCAGTAGGTCACGCCAGCCATACAACCGAACACCACACCACCGATAATTACGTTATGGAAGTGAGCAATCAGGAACAAGCTGTTGTGCAGAATGAAGTCCGCACCTGGAACCGCCAGCAGAACACCTGTCATACCACCAATAGAGAAGGTGACCAGGAAGCCAATCGTCCACAGCATCGCTGAGTGGAACTCAACGCGACCCTGATACATGGTGAACAGCCAGTTGAAGATTTTCACGCCGGTCGGAATCGCGATGATCATCGTCATAATACCGAAGAAGGCGTTAACGTTGGCACCGGCACCCATGGTGAAGAAGTGGTGCAGCCAAACGATGAACGACAGAACGGTAATCGCGATGGTCGCCCACACCAGAGAGGTGTAACCGAACAGACGCTTTTTGGAGAAGGTCGCAGTGACTTCCGCGAACACACCGAATACCGGCAGAACGAGGATGTATACTTCCGGGTGACCCCAGACCCAAATCAGGTTGACGTACATCATCATGTTACCGCCCATTTCATTGGTGAAGAAATGGAAGCCGAGGTAACGGTCAAGCGTCAACAGTGCCAGCGTCACGGTCAGAACCGGGAACGCAGCGATGATCAGGACGTTAGTACACAGTGATGCCCAGGTGAAGACAGGCATTTTGAACAGGTCCATGCCCGGTGCACGCATCTTCAGAATGGTCACGAAGAAGTTGATACCGGTCAGAGTCGTACCGATACCGGATAACTGGAGACTCCAGATCCAATAATCGACCCCGACGCCAGGACTGTATTCCGCGCCCGAAAGCGGTGGATAAGCCAACCAGCCAGTCTGTGCGAACTCGCCCACACCCAGAGAGATGTTCACCAGGATCACACCGATCGCAGTAAACCAGAAGCTCAGGTTGTTCAGGAACGGGAAGGCAACGTCACGTGCACCGATTTGCAGCGGTACCGCGATGTTCATCAGACCTACCACGAAAGGCATCGCCACGAAGAAGATCATGATCACGCCGTGCGCGGTGAAGATCTGGTCGTAGTGGTGCGGTGGTAATATGCCGGCTTCGCCTGCGGAAGCCATCACTTGTTGGGTACGCATCATTACCGCATCGGCAAAGCCGCGCAGCAGCATGACGAAAGCCATGATGATGTACATGATACCCAGTTTTTTGTGGTCAATGGAGGTGAACCATTCTGACCACAGGTATTGCCACTTACCAAAATAAGTAATCGCGGCAACCAGTGCCAGACCACCTAAGATGATTGCGGCTACCGTAACCACGATAATGGGTTCGTGGTATGGCACTGCATCCAGTGTTAATTTTCCGAACATCGTATTATTCCTCGGCTCCCGCAGCAGCGGCGTGATTCATGTCCATGCCTTTGTGCTCTGGCATGTCCATCTTCCCGTGGCTCATCATGAACTTATCAATAACCTGCTTGAACAGTTCTGGATTCGCAGTTGAGAAATATTCCACCGGGTGATTTTCGCTTGGCGCAGCCAGTTTCTCGAAATCATCCATGGTGGTCAGCGCGTTAGGTGCTGCTTTAACTTTAGCCACCCACTGCTGGAATTCCGCATCGTCTTTGGTTGCAATGGCTTTGAACTTCATGCCAGAGAAACCGCGACCACTGAAGTTCGCAGAGATACCGTCGAATGTTCCTGGCTCATTGGCGATCAGGTGCAGTTTAGTCTGCATGCCCGCCATGGCGTAGATCTGGCTACCGAGCGTAGGAATAAAGAAGGAGTTCATTACGGAGTTGGAGGTGATCTTGAAGTTCACCGGAGTATTTGCCGGGAAGGCAATCTGGTTCACGGTTGCAATACCCTGTTCAGGGTAGATAAACAGCCATTTCCAGTCCAGCGCAACCACATCGATCTCAACCGGCTTCACGTCAGAAACCAGCGGTTTGCTCGGTTCCAGTGCGTGGGTCGATTTCCAGGTCAGCACGCCGAGGAAGATAATGATCAGGATTGGAATCGTCCAGACCACGGCTTCCACTTTGTTAGAGTGTGACCAGTTAGGGCTATAAGTCGCATTAGTATTGGTTGCCCGATATTTCCAGGCAAAGAATACTGCCATGAAGACTGCCGGGATAACCACGATCATCATCAAGCCAAAAGCTGTCAGAATCAGCGAACGTTGCTCCAGTGCAATCTGTCCTTTGGGATTTAACAACGCACTATCGCAGCCACTGAGTAATACAGCGCCTGCAATTAATGACAAAATCCCCAAACTTTTATTGTATTTCCTGAGTCTCATTTAACGACCTCAATGACAAAGGGCTCTATTGTCGTTTAAGTGTGCGCGCATTTTACGGGAAGGTTTATGCAGTGTAAACCAGCTTAAGGATGTGTCAGAAGGCTGTTGACACCTTTTGCTAAGGGTGTCACAGATGTTGCGCAGGGTGACAAATTATTAATTGCGACAAGCAGTTGGCGTCAATATAACAAAAAACAATGATAGAAACCGCAGAAAAATCAGGGAAAGCATAAACCGTACTATTAATGCCCATTTATTTAACAATTGTGTAGCATTTGGGTGATGAGTTTTCTACAAAGTAATTGCGCACCGGATTTAAATATAATCCAGGGTTGTTAATTTAATGTTTCTTTTTCGCGATGAAAAAAATGCTATTCGTTAAAATGAGTTCATTGTTATTTTTTTAGCCAAATATTTAGCGACTGGCAAATTATCATTACTTAACTCAGATTTTTCTCCGGCCTTTTTCTTAACGCCAGACAATCCAGAATCACACCCAGCGCCACGGCCACCAGCGCCAGTGCCATACCCATCTCAAAAAGCGGTGTCAGCAGCGCGTTGACATGCCAGATGCCAGCGGCATTCAGGGCTAGCATCACCAGCCAGAGTGCCAGCAGGCCACTACCGAAGCTGAACAGACGCACTGTCCAGCGATAGCCCTGCGGCCAGCGGGTTCGCATCACAAACTCCCCGCTCTGCTGAATGGCTTGCAGGGTGCTGCGGCTAATCCACAGCAGCATTAAGCCAGGCACGCCTGCAAACACAGTGAAAGCATAGAAGGTCGGCCAGCCCCACAGTTCGACCAGCCATCCCGCTGCGGGTCCGACGTAAACACGCCCGACGGCGGAAAGGGCAGAGAGCAGCGCGAACTGCGTTGCGGAAAACGACTTATTGCATAGCGTCATCAGCAGCGCCACAAACGCGGCGGTGCCCATCCCTCCGCAAAGATTTTCAATGAACACCGCGCTGGCCATGCTCCATAAATGAGGCGGCGTCACGGACAATAGCCAGTAAGCGAAGTTGGAAACCGCCTGAAGAATGCCGAAAATCATCAGGGCACGGAATAGGCTCAGGCGTTGCATCAGCACACCGCCGTACAGCGCACCAATGATGGTTGCCAGCAATCCCAGCGTTTTATTCACCAGTCCGACATCGCCGGCGCTGAAACCTACGCCGCGAATCAGGAAGGTGGTGGTGAGCGACGCAGCAAAAGCATCACCCAGCTTATAAAGGATGATTAAGGTGATCAGCAGCCAGGCATTGTTACGCAGGAAGAAGTCTTTTAAAGGGAACGAAACGGCCTGACGCAGGGTGTGCGGCTCACGCGCTGGTGCTGCGGGCTCTTTGGCCAGCAATGTCGCAATCAAACCTGGCAACATCAGCAGCGCCATTAACCAGTAGGTTGCCTGCCATCCCAGATATCGGTCGGCAAGCCACAGCGCCAGTCCGCCTGAAATCAGCATCGCCAGGCGATAACCCAACACCGTAATCGCGGCACCGCTGCCCCGTTCTTCTGGCGGTAGCACATCGGTTTTCCAGGCATCAAACACGATATCCTGCGATGCAGAACAGAAGGCAACCAGCACGGCCAGGGCAGCCAGCAGCGTCAGATCGCGCGAAGGCTGCATAAAGCCCATGGCGATAATGCCGGCGATCAGTGCGAGTTGAGTGACCAGCAACCAGCCACGGCGACGGCCAAGAAACGGTGGGGTATAGCGATCCATCATCGGCGACCACAGGAACTTAAACACGTAAGCCTGGCCGACAAGGGAGAAGAACCCGATGGTTTTCAGATCGACATTCTCTACGGTCATCCACGCCTGTAAGGTCCCGGCTGTCAGTGCTAAAGGCAGTCCAGAAGCAAAACCGAGCAGCAGCAATACGGCTGCATTACGTTGGGTGAAAATGCGCAGATAGTGAGAAGTCATAACCAACCTGAAATGATGCCCGGCCAAAGATGACCGGGCAGAATAGCTGAGGAATTAGCGGGCGTTCTGTTTAATAAATTCGTGAACGCTGGTGTCCTGCGCCATATCAGCAATCACGTCGCTCAGGGTAGAGTTGACCGCGTTGGTGATCTTCGCGTTAGTGGCGGTGAATGCGCCTTCTACGCTGTAAGTCTGACGATAATTTTTAACCTGTTTGTTACCGTTTTTCGCGGTCGCAATGATGGAAATGTCAGCCTTGGTGGTAATGCTGTAACGCACGTTACCTTGTGTCACATCAGCGTAAAGACCATTGACGACAATCTGCAGGTCAACCGCACCGTTTGGTCCGATCATGTAACCACGTGCTGTCATCTGCTTCTCCAGCACTTCCTGTAACAGGAAACGCAGATCGCGCGATGGCGTTAAGGTGACTAACTGACCGTCACGATTCACTTTTGCCAGAGCCTGATCGGAACGCTGATCGGCACCGTTAACGCTGATGGTGGCACCCATCAGACCAGGATCTTGCTGTGGCAGCTGGATCTTAGGCTGAATGTTCAGGGTGGTGTTATTGCTGGCACAGCCGGCCAAAATAAATGCAGCCAGCAGAGGGAATAACAGTTTTTTCAACATACTCATTCTCGTTAGCATATGGGTTGGTTTGCAAAACTGCGGCCATCATAGCATTGCGCGACGGCGAAAAAAGCCCCGTGCCAGTGGAAATTGATTGTAAAGGCTTTTTTCGGACAGGCGGTCATGCAACAGCATTGACCTGACGAATGAGCCCGCTAAGATGCGCAGCAGATCAGGAATTATTTCCGGCGCGCCTGCGGGTTGGGCAAAAAACCTACTAATATTTAAACAGATGGGCACAGCGCTCGCCGTTGAGGAGTGTTAACAATGATTCGCGAACAAATAGAAGAAAAGCTGCGTAAGGCGTTCGAACCTGCACATCTCGAAGTGCATGATGAAAGCTATCGTCATAACGTGCCCGCTGGTTCTGAAAGTCACTTTAAAGTGGTGATTGTCAGCGATGTGTTTACCGGCCAGCGATTCCTGCAGCGTCATCGCGCCATTTATGGTGAACTGACCGAAGAGTTAGCAGGGAGCGTGCACGCACTGGCACTGCACACTTACACGCAAAAAGAGTGGGATGGCTTGCAAGATACCGTGCTGGCGTCACCTAACTGTCGGGGAGCGGGTACCCTCGCCTGAGTTCACACTTCATCCTCTCTCAAAACGGCCTGCGGGCCGTTTTCTTTTCATCTATTACCCTTAAACGCGATCCATGGCGCAAAAAAGCAGCAAAACCGCTAAAAAGTGGTGAGTTTGCAGCCTCGACTCATTCCAGCGATGCCGCTATAATGCGGCGTCTATTTTTCCGGAATGTCTTCGGGACGCTTCTGGTGACAGGGATTAGGTTCTGCCTGCAGAGGCCGTCCCGATTGTTGGATACGGCGCATTTAATGTGTGGTGTCTGAAGTTGACCGAGCACGTGATTTTTTGAGGTAACAAGATGACAGTTTCAGTAGAAACCACTCAGGGTCTGGGCCGTCGCATTTCGATTACTGTTGCAGCTGACAGCATCGAAAGCGCAGTGAAGAAAGAACTGGTGGAAGTGGCTAAGAAAGTCCGTATCGACGGTTTCCGTAAAGGCAAAGTGCCGGCAAACATCATTTCTCAGCGCTACGGTGCTTCTGTTCGCCAGGACGTGCTGGGCGAGCTGATGACGCGCAACTTCGTTGACGCCATCATCAAAGAGAAAATCAACCCAGCTGGCGCACCAAACTACGTGCCAGGTGAGTACAAAGAAGGTGAAGATTTCACCTACGCGGTTGAGTTCGAAGTTTATCCAGAAGTTGAGCTGAAAGGCCTGGATGCTATCGAAGTCGAGAAGCCAGTGGTTGAAGTCACCGATGCTGACGTTGATACCATGCTGGAAACCCTGCAGAAGCAGCAGGCGACCTGGAAAGAGAGCGATGCTGCAGCGACTGCTGAAGATCGCGCAACCATCGACTTCTCCGGTTCAGTAGACGGCGAAGAGTTCGAAGGCGGCAAAGCCTCTGACTTCGTACTGGCGATGGGCCAGGGTCGTATGATCCCAGGCTTCGAAGAAGGTGTTGTTGGCCACAAAGCGGGCGAAACCTTCACTATCGACGTGAAATTCCCAGACGATTACCACGCTGAAACCCTGAAAGGGAAAGATGCGAAGTTCGAAATCGTGCTGAAGAAAGTCGAAACGCGCGAGCTGCCAGAGCTGACTGAAGAGTTCATCAAACGCTTTGGCGTTGAAGATGGTTCAGTTGCCGGTCTGCGTGCAGAAGTGCGCAAGAACATGGATCGTGAGCTGAAAGGCGCTATCCGTAACCGCGTGAAATCTCAGGCGATTGATGGTCTGGTTGAAGCCAACGACATCGACGTGCCAGTGGCACTGATCGACAGCGAAATCGACGTGCTGCGTCGCCAGGCTGCACAGCGTTTTGGTGGCAACGAGAAGCAAGCTTTCGAGCTGCCACGTGAGCTGTTCGAAGAGCAGGCTAAACGTCGCGTTGTTGTTGGTCTGCTGCTGGGCGAAGTGATTCGCATCAACGAGCTGAAAGCTGACGAAGACCGCGTTAAAGCGCTGATCGAAGAGATGGCTTCTGCGTACGAAGATCCGCAGGAAGTGATCGAGTTCTACAGCAAGAACAACGAGCTGATGAACAACATGCGCAACGTTGCTCTGGAAGAGCAGGCTGTTGAAGCGGTACTGGCGAAAGCCAAAGTGACCGATAAAGCAACCAACTTCCAGGAACTGATGAACCAGACCTCAGCGGCCTGATCCGTTAGTTAACCGAAAGTGCGAAGCCCGCGACTGAAAAGTCGCGGGCTTTTTCGTTTTAGGGCATTAACCGCATAGAATTGTCCTCTATTTGCTTAATTAATCGGCAAATTGTTCGCTAAGCTCTTTTTCCGTGTTAGCGAATGGGCAAAAGGTTGTTATGCTTGAAACAACTGGGCAGCATCCCCAGATACAGGGAGAATGCATGAAAACAGTGAGACTGGCTGATTAACCGTCCTGTTATGTCGGAGTGAGAGGGCAGCGCATAGTTTTCCCGACGCGCCTCACGTAATATCGGTACAGAATGTTGCCAATGAAATTTATCAGGAGACGGTAATGTCATACAGTGGCGATCGTGAATTTACTGCACCGCACATGGCGCTGGTGCCAATGGTGGTCGAACAAACCTCGCGCGGCGAGCGTTCATACGACATTTACTCCCGCCTGCTCAAAGAGCGTGTGATCTTCCTGACCGGCCAGGTTGAAGATCATATGGCCAACCTGATCGTGGCGCAGATGCTGTTTCTGGAAGCTGAGAATCCTGAAAAAGACATTTATCTCTACATTAACTCGCCAGGCGGCGTGATTACTGCCGGGATGTCGATTTATGACACCATGAAATTCATCAAGCCTGACGTCAGCACCATTTGTATGGGTCAGGCTTGTTCAATGGGTGCGTTCCTGCTGACTGCAGGTACCAAAGGTAAGCGCTTCTGCCTGCCGAATTCCCGCGTCATGATTCACCAGCCGCTGGGCGGTTACCAGGGTCAGGCGACGGATATTGAAATCCATGCGCGTGAAATTCTGAAAGTGAAGCAGCGTATGAATGAGTTGATGGCTGAACACACTGGCAAATCACTGGAAGAGATCGAACGCGACACCGAGCGCGATCGTTTCCTCTCTGCCAGCGAAGCGGTAGAGTATGGCTTGGTCGATTCTATTCTGACGCATCGCCAATAAGACACATCTGGCTGCCCCTTACGCTATAGTTAACGGGGCAGCATGATGAGTTGCATGAATATCGGCCGTTGATGTGCGGCCAGTGCCGTACACCAAATTGGGTCTGAGAACGAAAAGAGGTTAGCTGATGACAGATAAGCGCAAAGACGGTTCAGGTAAGTTGCTGTACTGCTCTTTCTGCGGCAAAAGCCAGCATGAAGTCCGTAAGCTGATTGCCGGGCCGTCAGTGTATATTTGCGACGAATGTGTTGATTTATGCAACGACATCATTCGCGAAGAGATTAAAGAAGTGGCTCCGCACCGTGAGCGCAGTGCACTGCCGACACCGCATGAAATCCGTCATCATTTAGATGATTACGTCATCGGTCAGGAAAGGGCGAAAAAAGTGCTGGCGGTAGCGGTCTATAACCACTACAAACGTCTGCGCAACGGCGATACCAGTAATGGCATCGAACTGGGCAAAAGTAACATTCTGCTGATCGGTCCAACCGGTAGCGGTAAAACCTTGCTGGCTGAAACTCTGGCGCGTTTGCTGGATGTTCCGTTCACCATGGCGGATGCCACCACCCTGACCGAAGCCGGTTATGTGGGTGAGGATGTGGAAAACATCATCCAGAAACTGCTGCAGAAGTGTGATTACGATGTGCAGAAAGCACAGCGCGGTATCGTCTATATCGATGAAATTGACAAGATTTCTCGTAAGTCAGACAACCCGTCAATCACGCGTGACGTTTCTGGTGAAGGCGTACAGCAGGCGTTGCTGAAGCTGATCGAAGGTACCGTTGCCGCGGTTCCGCCGCAGGGTGGGCGTAAGCATCCGCAGCAGGAGTTCCTGCAGGTTGATACGTCTAAGATCCTGTTCATTTGTGGTGGTGCTTTTGCTGGCCTCGACAAAGTGATTTCCCAGCGCGTGGAAACCGGATCCGGTATTGGCTTCGGCGCTACGGTAAAAGGCAAATCGCAGAAAGCCAGTGAAGGCGAGTTGCTGTCCCAGGTTGAGCCAGAAGATCTGATCAAATTTGGTCTGATTCCAGAATTCATTGGTCGTCTGCCGGTGGTGGCGACGCTGAGTGAATTGAGTGAAGAAGCCCTGATTCAGATCCTGCGCGAACCGAAGAATGCGTTGACCAAACAGTACCAGGCTCTGTTTAACCTTGAAGGTGTGGAGCTGGAGTTCCGTGATGAAGCGCTGACGGCGATTGCTAAGAAAGCGATGTCACGCAAAACCGGTGCGCGTGGTCTGCGTTCTATCGTAGAAGGTGCGCTGCTGGAAACCATGTACGATCTGCCATCGATGGATGACGTGGAAAAAGTGGTGATTGATGAGTCAGTGATTGATGGTCAATCAGAGCCGATGCTGATTTATGGCAAGCATGAAGCCCAAGCTTCTGGCGAATAAATAAGCAATCGCACCATGTGGTTATCTTAAAAAGGGGAAAATGTTTTCCCCTTTTGTTTTTCTCTCACCCGTGACATTGAATGTCGACCAAGCATCCCCATATACTCAATATCCTGTGGGTTTAACTGCAAAACCTCTATTGCGCGGTACCCATACACCTGGCGGACATTAAACTAAGAGAGAGCTCTATGAATCCTGAGCGTTCTGAACGCATTGAAATCCCCGTGTTGCCATTGCGCGACGTGGTGGTTTATCCGCACATGGTAATTCCGTTGTTTGTTGGTCGGGAAAAATCGATCCGTTGCCTCGAAGCGGCGATGGATCATGACAAGAAGATCATGCTGGTTGCCCAGAAAGAGGCTTCAACGGATGAACCTGGTATTAACGATCTCTTCTCGGTAGGGACCGTCGCTTCCGTATTGCAGATGCTTAAGCTGCCCGATGGCACCGTTAAAGTGCTGGTCGAAGGCTTACAGCGCGCGCATATCACCACGCTGGCCGATAATGGCGACCATTTTGTTGCCCAAGCCGAGTACCTGATTTCGCCTGAAATTGAAGAGCGCGAGCAGGAAGTGCTGGTGCGTACGGCGATTAATCAGTTTGAAGGCTACATCAAACTGAATAAAAAAATTCCTCCTGAGGTTTTGACCTCACTGAACAGCATCGACGATGCGGCGCGTCTCGCCGACACCGTAGCAGCGCATATGCCGCTGAAGCTGGCTGATAAGCAGTCAGTGCTGGAAATGTCCGACATCAACGAACGTCTTGAATATCTGATGGCGATGATGGAATCCGAAATCGATCTGCTGCAGGTTGAGAAGCGCATTCGCAATCGCGTGAAAAAGCAGATGGAGAAAAGCCAGCGTGAGTACTATCTGAATGAGCAAATGAAAGCCATTCAGAAAGAGCTGGGCGAGATGGATGATGCGCCGGACGAATACGAAGCGCTGAAACGTAAAATTGAAGCGGCAAAAATGCCGACTGAAGCGCGCGAAAAAGCCGAAGCAGAACTGCAGAAGCTGAAAATGATGTCGCCGATGTCTGCAGAAGCCACCGTGGTGCGCGGTTACATCGACTGGATGGTTCAGGTGCCATGGGTTGCGCGCAGCAAGGTGAAAAAAGACCTGCTGAAGGCGCAGGAAACGCTGGATACCGATCATTACGGTCTGGAACGCGTGAAAGACCGCATTCTTGAGTATCTTGCGGTGCAAAGTCGCGTCAGCAAAATTAAAGGCCCCATTCTGTGCCTCGTCGGACCGCCAGGCGTGGGTAAAACCTCGCTGGGCCAGTCAATTGCCAAAGCCACCGGCCGTAAATATGTTCGTATGGCACTGGGCGGCGTGCGCGATGAAGCGGAAATCCGCGGACATCGTCGCACTTACATCGGTTCTATGCCGGGCAAACTGATCCAGAAAATGGCGAAAGTCGGCGTGAAGAACCCGCTGTTCCTGTTGGATGAGATCGATAAGATGTCGTCCGATATGCGCGGCGATCCCGCTTCGGCATTGCTGGAAGTGCTGGATCCAGAGCAGAACATTGCGTTCAACGATCACTATCTGGAAGTGGATTACGATCTCTCTGACGTGATGTTCGTGGCGACCTCTAACTCCATGAACATCCCGGCACCGCTGCTGGATCGTATGGAAGTGATTCGTCTCTCGGGTTATACCGAAGATGAAAAACTGAATATCGCCAAACAGCACTTACTGCCGAAACAGATTGAGCGTAATGCACTGAAAGAAAAAGAGATCAGTGTTGACGATAGCGCCATCATTGGCATTATCCGTTACTACACCCGTGAAGCGGGCGTGCGTAGTCTGGAACGTGAACTCTCCAAGCTGTGCCGTAAAGCAGTGAAAACGCTGCTGATGGACAAAAGTAAGAAGAGCATCAAGATTAATGGTGAAAACCTTCACGATTTCCTGGGCGTGCAGCGCTTTGATTATGGTCGTGCGGACACTGAAAACCGCGTAGGCCAGGTCACCGGTCTGGCATGGACGGAAGTGGGAGGCGATCTGCTGACCATTGAAACCGCCTGCGTACCGGGTAAAGGCAAACTGACTTACACCGGCTCACTGGGTGAAGTGATGCAGGAGTCTATCCAGGCGGCGCTGACAGTGGTTCGCGCACGTGCGGAGAAACTCGGCATCAACGGGGATTTCCACGAGAAACGTGATATCCACGTGCACGTTCCGGAAGGGGCAACGCCGAAAGATGGTCCAAGTGCCGGTATTGCCATGTGTACGGCGCTGGTTTCTTGTCTGACCGGTAACCCGGTGCGCTCTGATGTGGCGATGACAGGTGAGATCACTCTGCGCGGTCAGGTGCTGCCGATTGGTGGTCTGAAAGAGAAGCTGCTGGCAGCGCATCGCGGCGGCATCAAAACCGTGTTAATCCCGGATGAAAACAAGCGCGATCTTGAAGAGATTCCACAGAACGTGATTGCCGATCTGACCATCCATCCTGTGAAGCGTATTGAAGAAGTGCTGAACCTGGCACTGGAAAATGCGCCTTACGGCATGCAGGTTGCGACGGCAAAATAGTGATTAACGGCAAAAACCGTTAAAAAGCGAAGCTGGCAGGCCAAATGGTGCTTGCCAGCTTTTTTTTGTGCCGCTAATTTAGGGGGCTGTTGAATCAACGATTAAGATGAATACCGTTGTTTCAGCTCCACAGGCTTGATATAACTGGCTGCGCGTTCGCACCGGGCGGGAAGCGCGGGTGCGATGTGAATAATAAAAGAGGGGATGAATAGAGTGAATAAGTCACAGTTGATCGACAAAATTGCTGCAGACGCTGACATTTCTAAAGCAGCAGCGGGACGTGTGTTAGATGCATTCATGGGCTCCGTTTCTGACGCGCTGAAAGGCGGTGATGAAGTGGCACTGGTTGGTTTCGGTACTTTCTCTGTACGTGAGCGTGCTGCTCGTACAGGCCGTAACCCGCAAACCGGTAAAGAGATCACCATCCCGGCTGGTAAAGTTCCGGGCTTCCGTGCAGGTAAAGCACTGAAAGACTCAGTCAATTAATGACCGCTGACACATCCATTGAAGCATTTTCTTCTATGGATTGAGGACGAAAAAGCCGTTCTCATGTAACATACGGGCACATCATTTTGATGTGCCTTTTTTATTCTTGATGCGCGGCGATGGCCACAGGCTATTGTCTCCGCATGGTTGCCAACTGCCAGCCTGAACAGCAGTTGCACGATGATGACATCGTGTCAGAGCTTTACATTCACACTACAGCGGAGTGTTGTCATACCATGATGGACAATTTACGCGCGGCGTCGAATCATGTCGTGCTCAAGATCATTCTGGGATTGATCATCCTGTCTTTCGTACTGACCGGGGTGGGCAACTACCTGATCGGCGGTGGCAGCGATTATGCCGCCAAAGTTAATGGCCATGAAATTAGCCGTGCAGAGCTTGAGCAGGGCTTTAACAACGAGCGTAATCGTCAGCAGCAGATGCTGGGCGATCAATTCTCGCAGCTGGCCAGCAACGAAGGTTACATGCAGCAGATGCGTCAGCAGGCGCTGTCTCAGCTGATTGATCAGGCGTTGCTTGATCAATACATCAAAGATCTGAAGATTGGCATTAGCGATGATCAGATCAAGCAGGCGATCTTCAATCAAAAAGCTTTCCAGACTAACGGCAAGTTTGATAACGCGAAGTACAACGGCTTAATCATCCAGATGGGCTTTACGCCGGATCAGTACGCGGCGGCGCTGCGTAAGCAGCTAGCCACACAGCAGTTGATCAATGCGGTCGCTAATACCGATTTCATGCTTAAAGGTGAAACCAGCAAGCTGGTGGACCTGGTCTCGCAGCAGCGTGAAATTCGTCAGGCGGTGATTGATGTTAATGCGCTGGCAGCGAAACAAACGGCCAGTGATGATGAGATCAATCAGTATTACCAGCAGCATCAGAACAGCTTCATGGCACCTGAGCAGTTCCGCGTCAGCTACATCAAAATGGATGCAGCCAGCATGCAGGAAACCGTGAGCGAAGCGGACATTCAGAGTTGGTTCGATCAACACAAAGCTGACTATTCACAGCCGCAGCGCAATCGCTACAGCGTGATTCAGACCAAAACTGAAGCGGATGCCAATGCCGTTCTGGATGCGCTGAAGAAGGGTGAAGACTTTGCCACGCTGGCAAAAAGCAAATCCATTGACCCGATCTCAGCACGCAAAGGCGGCGATATGGGGTGGCTGGAGCCTGGCACCACGCCGGATGAGCTGAAAAATGCCAACCTGACGCAGAAAGGCCAGCTGTCTGGCGTGATCAAATCTTCAGTCGGTTTCCTGGTGGTACGTCTGGATGATATCCAGGCCGAGCAGATTAAGCCGCTGGCTGAGATCCATGACGCTGTTGCTGACAAGGTGAAGCAGGAAAAAGCAGTCGACGCCTTCTACAAGCTGCAGCAGAAAGTCAGTGAAGCGGCCAGCAATGACAACGAGTCGTTGGCGGGTGCAGCACAGGCTTCCGGTCTGAAAGTCACGGAAACCGGCTGGATCACGCGTGATAATGTTCCGGCTGAACTCGATTTCGATCAGGTCAAGCAGGCGATCTTCAACGGTGGACTGGTGGGCCAAAACGGTGCGCCGGGTAATAACTCTGACATCATCAGCGTCGATGGCGATCGTGCATTCGTGCTGCGCATCAGCGAGCACAAGCCTGAAGCCGTAAAACCGCTGGATCAGGTGAAGGCGCAGATTGCCGACACGCTGAAGCATGACAAAGCCACACAGCAGGCTAAAGCTCAGGCCGATAAGCTGCTGGTTGATCTGAAAGCCGGTAAAGAAGATGCGCTGAAAGCGGCAGGCTTGACCCTGAGCGCCAGCAAATCCTTTGATCGTAATGCACAGGATCCGGTTGCGCAGTCTGCCTTTAACTTGCCACAACCCGCGGACAACAAACCGTCCTGGGGTGTGAGCGAAGATATGCAGGGTAACGTGGTACTGGTCGCGCTGGATAAAGTCAGCCCGGGTAATATGCCGCAGGCGCAGATTGATGAGATGGTGAAAGGCGTGACGCAGAATAACGCACAGATTGCGTTTGAAGCGCTGCTGGAAAACCTGCGCAAAGACGCGAAAATCAAATACGGCGCGGCTGCACAAAACCAGTAAGCCTCACAAAAAGTGTGAATCCGCTGCAACAACTTAAAGGCCGCTTCTGCGGCCTTTTCCATTTCTGCAATTGCCCTTTTGAGCCTGAAAACACGCTGTGACACTCTGCTGTGGCTGTCAAACACAAGGAGAAACACAGCATGGTGAAATCAACTTTTCGCGCTCTATGTATCACGCTGGCGCTGGGTGGCGCACTCTATACCACCGGACTGTCCGCGGCCGAAAGCCCCAGCGAAACGCAGGCGACGCAAGTATCCTCGCCGCAAGAGGGACAGGTCAGCATCAATCAAGCCAGCGCTGAACAGCTCGCAGCCGCAATGAACGGCATCGGCCTGAAGAAAGCTCAGGCGATTGTCAGTTATCGCGAGCAGTATGGTCCGTTTACCGCCATTGATCAGCTTAAGGAGATTCCAGGCATCGGAAATGCTCTGGTGGAACGTAACAGTGGTCGGCTGAAACTGTGAGGCGGGTCGCGACTTTGAAGGATTGATAAAGCAGCCAATCAGGCTGTGCTATGCTCAACAGGTCATACCAGTTGTCATTCACAGTCTGAACAGGAGCAACAATGCAAACCACCATCAAAGTACGCGGCTATCATCTGGACGTTTATCAGCATGTGAACAACGCACGTTATCTCGAGTTTCTGGAAGAGGCGCGCTGGCAGTGGCTGGAGGATGTCGATGCTTTTCACTGGCTGATGGATCAGAAGCTGGCGTTTGTGGTGGTCAATATCAACATTAACTATCGTCGTCCGGCGGTGCTGGGCGACGTGTTACATATTGAGAGCGAAGTGTCACAGTTGAATGGCAAAAGCGGCATTATTTCGCAGCGCGTGCTGCTGGCGAGCGATAACACGGTGGTTGCGGACGCAGCGTTAACCTTCGTCTGCATCGATTTGCGCACGCAAAAAGCGGTGCCGATGGAAGGGGAGTTGCGTGATCGTCTGTCAGCGTTGATGGTGGAAAGCGATTAAGAGCAGAGCGAGCTGGCGTCAGAAACGCCAGCCTAAGCTGCTCAATGAGCTCTTGTGAGCGAAGCCGTTCGATGACCTCAATCCAGCGAAGCCGCTTGATAAGTTCCAACTAGCGAAGCCGTTCGATGACCTCAATCCAGCGAAGCAGCTTGATAAGTTCCGACTAGCGAATCCGTTCAATGATTTCAATCCATCGAAGCTGCCCAATAAGCGCAATCCAGCAAAGCAGCTTAATAGGTTCCTGCCAGCGAAGCCGCTCAATGCGTCCCAACCGCGATTCAACTCAATCAGTTAAGACCGCTTTTTTGCTTCATTGCTGCCATGACGGCTGCAGCATTGGCCTGGTAATCCGCCAACCCCCGCGCACGCAGATGGCAGGCGGCGCACTCACCGCAACCGTCGCCTTTGACACCGTTATAGCAAGTCAGGGTTTCCGCCCGCACCAGCGGCAGTTGCTGCCAGTAATCTGCCAGCGCCCAGGTTTCGGCTTTATTCAACCACATCAGTGGCGTTTCAAAGCGAACATTGCGCGCCATGCCGAGGCTAACGGCATTGTTGAGCGCTTTAACAAACTCATCGCGGCAATCAGGATAGCCAGAGAAGTCTGTTTCGCAGACACCGGTAATCACCGCCTCGGCTTCTACCTGATAAGCGTAAATGGAGGCTAAGGTCAGGAACAGAATATTGCGGCCTGGTACAAAAGTACTTGGCAAACCGCTGGCGTCAGGATCGTAAGTGGGCACTGGAATGTTATCGCGCGTCAGGCTGCTGACCGCCAATTCATTGAGCAGCGTCACATCCAGCACTTTGTGCGCACGGGCACCCAGTTTGTGCGCGAGTTCAGCCGCGACTTCAATCTCTTCGCGATGGCGTTGACCATAATCGAAGGTGACACAGTGCACTTCATCATATTGTTGCAGTGCCTGAATCAGACAGGTGGTGGAATCTTGTCCGCCACTGAATACGACAACGGCTCGTTTCATCTCAATTTCCCCAAAAATCAGTGCATCTATGGTACTGGCTCAGGCGCGGGCTGAACAGTCCCTGCGGTCGCGGGCGGTGGAATCCAGGCGCGGGTGAAATCGAACCAGCCCAGTGTATTGAGCTGGATGCCTTCAACGCCGGGCGGGGCAAATACCTGATAGCGATAGTTAAACAGCGGCAACAAATGTCCATCACGCATCAACTGCTGGAACAGCTGGTGCGTCAATGCCGCGCGTTGCTCTGGGCTGGGCTGATGGGCGATAGCGCTAAGGGGCGCGGTTAACTCCGGGGCGCGTAAGGGAGCCCATACCGGATCGTTCTCCAGCCAGTTCACCAGGGTAAACAGCGGCGCATCGCCAATGAGACGGTCACCCATCACCACATCGGCATCGCTCAGGTCGATATCGTCACGCCAGTTTTTCACATCATGAAAAACACAGGTTAATTCGCAGCCCTGTTGGGCCAGCAAAGGCACCAGCGCCTGCGCCATCACATGCAGTTCGATAGGGAGATGGTAGTGCAGTGTAAGTCTCTCAGGCAGCCTGGCGGTGGTCATCCCGGCAGAGGGAACGGGCCAACCGGGCAGCAACTCCTTGCTCGCGGTAATCAAGCCTTCATCCAACGGTAACTGCTGAATCACTCCACTGTGTTGTATTAATGCAATCAGTGTTGTGACCTGTGCGGCAGTAAAGTCGGCGGAGATGCGCGGTGCCAGATAACAGAAGCCGAGGCTGATACTGTGATCGACCGGGCGCAATGCGTCCAGCTCGTCAGGATCGCCAATGGCGATTTGTACCGGATGACGACAGCTGGTACCGAGACCATGTGCAAACAGCTGCGGTGTAATCCAGTATTCCACTACCTGAATCAGCGGTCGTTGCAGATGCCAGCGGGCATGACTTTCCAGGCGAACCAACTCATCAGTGAAATGGGTCAGCTTCCAGGGACCGCTGCCTATATCCATCGCATCAGGATGTGGCAGCAGGCAGTATTGGTGTGCCAGACGCTGCGGCAGCCAGTAGTCGCTCTGACGCAATTGAATACGCAGTGCCAGCGGATGTGGCGCCTCGATACGTTCGATAGAGGCCAGCAGGCGGCTGCCGCGCACGGTTTGCATAATCTGCTGTAACTGAGCAACCAGCTGCGCCGCATGAATTGGCTCATCGTTGTGCCAGCTGAGCTGCGGTCGTAACCAGAAATACCAGTCACAGCCGCTGCCATCATGTTGCCAGTGATGCGCAAGATCGCCTTCTACATCGTCGCCATTAAAGCGCGTCAGGCCAGAGAAAATCTGCCGCACCAGGTGCTGCTCAGCCCTTCCGGTAAGACGCAGCGGCCGCAGCGGCTCCATCGCGCGATAATAGGGAATACGCAGCACCGGCGCCTGGTTCTGCCATTGGCCGCCCATCAGCGGCCGCAGCATTTTCACCAGCCGCTCAGGATGAAGATCCAGTACCTGCAACGCCTGTATCGCTTCGCCCGCTTCCAGTTGCTGGGTTAATAGCTGTTGGCGGAGTTGTTCAGGGGAAATCAGAAACGTCAGTTCGCCTTGCTTTCCCCGGCCGGACTCGCCGCGCCAGTGCAGCCAGCCTGCATCCTGCCACTGGCGTAATAAGGTACGTACATGGCGCTCACTGCAAAAACAGTGCTGTGCCATGGCGGCAACGCTCAAACGCAGAGGCTCGCCCTGGCTGAGTTGCCACAGTCGCTGAAATTGATTAACCCGATGAAGTTGGCGCATGGCTAAACCCGGAACAGTTTCCTGAAAGTATTCACTATTAGTTCCGTAATTACCAGGCGATAGTAGATTCCTCACTCAGACAGGAGACATTGCATGGCTCGCCTCGCGGCATTTGATATGGATGGCACGTTGTTACTGCCGACGCACCGGTTAGGGAATGAAACCATCGACACCCTGCATGCCTTGCATCAGCGCGATATCACCATTGCCTTTGCCACGGGTCGCCATCTGATGGATGTGCAGGTGGTACGTGAACAGCTCACTCTGCCGGCCTGGTTGATCACCGGCAATGGCACACGCATTCACGATCTGGAAGGTCAGCAGCTATTTGGCTGTGATCTGTCCTCTTCTGTAGCCGAAGAGGTGATCCACACGCATTGGCAAACGCCGGCATCGATCCATATCTTCAACGATGAGGGCTGGTTCACCGACAAACCGTTGTTGGGTGCATTAGAAGCGCACGTGATGAGTGGCTTCCATTATCAGCTGCGCGATTTGCGTCAGATGTCAGCGCATGAGGTGACCAAAATTTGTTTTATTGCGCCGCATGAGATGCTGCAGGCGTTAAAAGTAGAGTTGCAGCAAGCCCTGGGCGAGCGCGCCAATATCTGTTTTTCAGCGTGGGATTGTCTGGAAGTTCTGCCGCTGGACTGCCACAAAGGCGCGGCGCTGGCGCATCTGTGCCAGCATCTGTCGCTATCAATGGCGGATTGTATGGCGTTTGGTGATGCGATGAATGACCGCGAAATGCTGGAGCGCGTTGGCAGCGGGTTCATCATGGGCAACGCCATGCATCAATTGAAATCGTCGCTGCCGCATTTACCGATTATTGGACATTGCGAGACACAGGCGGTGTCTCATTACTTAAATCACTGGATGACCACACCACACCTCGATTATTCCCCCGAATGCTGAGGCTTACAGTGAACCGGACAGGATGTCCGGTTTTTTATTGCAGCTCACGCTGCCACGGCTGGATATCTCCGATATTCTGCGCGACCCACTCAGGGTTGTAATAGGTATCCGGATAACGCTCACCGCTGTCGCACAACAGCGTCACCAGCGAACCTTGTTCGCCATTTTCCCGCATGCGTTTCGCCACCTGCAACATACCCCAGAAATTGGTGCCGGTTGAAGCGCCGGGGCGACGGCCCAGTATTTTCTCCAGATACAGCATCGCAGCCACCGTTGCGCCATCCGGCACTTTGATCATTTCGTCGATCACATCGGGTAAAAATGACGGCTCTACGCGCGGGCGTCCAATACCCTCAATCATGCTGCCACGATCGTTGCGCAGCGCACTGTCGCGGCTATGCCAAAAATCAAAGAACACGGAGTGTTCCGGATCCACCACCAACAGACGCGTATCGTGTCCCTGATAACGGATATAGCGACCCAGTGTGGCGGAGGTTCCGCCGGTGCCGGCACTCATAATTAAGGTGTGCGGCACGGGGAAAGGCTCATGCGCCATCTGACGGAAAATACTTTCAGCGATATTGTTGTTGCCGCGCCAGTCGGTGGCGCGCTCGGCATAGGTGAACTGATCCATAAAATGACCGTTGAGCTCACGCGCCAGACGCTCTGATTCGCTGTAAAGCTGACAAGGGTCAGCGACAAAATGGCAGTCGCCGCCATAAAAACGGATCATTTCGATCTTGCGTTTCGCGGTGCTGGCGGGCATCACCGCAATGAAAGGCAGACCCAGCAAACGTGCGAAATAGGCTTCTGACACTGCCGTGCTACCGGATGACGCTTCAATAATCGGCGTATTCTCGCGGATCCAGCCATTGGCTAAACCATACAGGAACAGCGACCGCGCCAGGCGATGCTTCAGGCTGCCACTCGGATGGGTGCTTTCATCTTTGAGATAGAAGCGAATGCCAGGAAAATCCTCCAGCGCAAAGCGAATAAGATGCGTATCCGCAGAGCGTTGAAAATCGGCGTTAATTTCATTGATGGCGTGGCGAACCCAGGGCGTTTGCATGTGACGAATCCGTAATCATTATTGGGCACAGTGTAAGGCACTGGCAGGAAAATAAGGTTGCTTTAATCCGGGTATAATGCCCGAATAAGAGAAAATTTTTCTCCCGGAGCGCCGAATGCTAGATAAAACTGACCGCACTTTGTTGGCGATACTGCAACAGGATTGCACGTTATCGCTGCAAGCCCTGGCGGATGCGGTGAATCTCACCACCACGCCGTGCTGGAAACGCCTGAAAAAGCTGGAAGATGATGGCATTATTCGTGCGCGCGTGGCGCTGCTGGATGGGGAGAAGATGGGTCTTTCTCTCACCGCTTTCATGTTTGTCAAAACACAACAGCACAGCAGCGACTGGTTTCAGCAATTTGTTGCCGTGGTGCAGCAGATGCCTGAAGTGATGGCATTCTATCGCATGGCCGGAGAGTACGATTATCTGCTGCGCATCCAGGTGGCCGATATGAAAAGTTACGACGCATTTTATAAACGTCTGGTGAATGGCGTGCCAGGCCTGATTGATGTGACCTCCAGTTTCGCCATGGAAGAGATTAAATACACCACCGCGTTGCCGGTAGCGCCCTGAACGGGCACAGAAAGAGAGTGTCTTGTGCGATTATTTAGCCAATTAAGTTGGTATTTCCTGCGCGAGTGGCGGCGATATCTGGGTGCCGTCAGCTTGCTGATTGTGATTGCGTTATTGCAACTGCTGCCGCCGCATGTGGTTGGCGTGATTGTTGATGGCGTAACGCAACACACCTTAAGCAGCGGCAAACTTTTTATGTGGATTGGCGTGATGCTGGTGACAGCGGTGATCGTCTATCTGCTGCGTTATGTCTGGCGTGTGCTGTTGTTTGGCGCGTCTTACCAGCTCGCAGTTGAATTACGGGAAGATTTCTATCGCCAGTTGAGTCGCCAGCATCCTGCGTTCTATTTACGCCATCGCACGGGCGATTTGATTGCGCGCGCCACCAATGACGTGGATCGCGTGGTATTTGCCGCCGGTGAGGGCGTCCTGACGCTGGTGGATTCGCTGGTCATGGGCTTAGTGGTGCTGGTGGTGATGAGCGTGCAAATCAGCTGGGAGCTGACGCTGCTGGCGCTGATCCCGATGCCGCTGATGGCGATTGCCATTCAGAAAGATGGTTCGCGTCTGCATCAGCGCTTTAAAGTGGCCCAGGCGGCCTTCTCCAGCCTGAACGATCAAACACAGGAGAGCCTTACCAGCATTCGGATGATCAAAGCTTTTGGTCTGGAAGATCACCAATCGCAACAGTTTGCTGACATTGCGCGCGACACCGGCAAGAAAAACCTGCATGTGGCGCGTGTTGATGCACGTTTTGATCCCATCATTTACATCGCCGTGGGTTTCTCTAACCTGCTGGCGATTGCGGGCGGTGGCTGGATGGTGTGGCACGGTAGTTTGACGTTGGGTCAGCTCACCAGCTTTGTGATGTATCTGGGGCTGATGATTTGGCCGATGCTGGCGCTGGCGTGGATGATCAACATCGTTGAACGTGGGAGCGCGGCATGGAGCCGCATTCGCGCGCTGTTGGCGGAAGCTCCGGCGGTGGAGGATGGGCAGAAAGTCCTGCCCGACGACGCTGGCGATTTACAGGTCGCCATTCGTGAATTCCATTATCCCGCTAACGCAGGCGCGGCGCTGAGCCATGTTAATTTTCAACTGAAACCGGGGCAGATGTTGGGGCTGTGCGGTCCAACCGGCTGTGGTAAAAGCACGCTGCTGAGTCTGATTCAACGCCATTTCGACATCGACCAGGGTGACATTCGCTACCATAACCTGCCGCTGACGCAGCTGCGACTCGATAGCTGGCGCAGTCGGCTGGCGGTGGTGAGCCAGACGCCGTTTTTATTCTCCGATACCGTGGCTAATAACCTGGCACTGGGGCGTCCGAATGCGTCTCAGGAAGAAATTGAGCGCGTGGCGCGCATGGCCTGTGTACACGATGACATTCTGCGTCTGCCGCAGGGCTATGACACCGAAGTGGGGGAGCGCGGTGTGATGCTTTCCGGCGGTCAAAAACAGCGTATTGCCATTGCCCGCGCGCTGTTGCTGAATGCGGAAATCCTGATCCTCGACGATGCACTATCCGCGGTGGACGGTCGCACAGAGCATGAAATCCTGCACAACCTGCGGCAGTGGGGCAAAGGCCGCACGTTGATCATCAGCGCGCATCGTTTATCGGCGTTGACTGAAGCCAGTGAAATTCTGGTGCTGCAACAAGGTGCGGTGAGTCAGCGCGGCGATCACGACAGCCTGCTAGCGAAAGAGGGATGGTATCGCGATATGTACCGCTATCAGCAACTCGAAGCGGCGCTGGATGAAGATGAAACCGCAGAGGAGGCGAATCATGGCTAAATCGCAACGTTTGTGGCCAACCCTGAAACGCCTGCTGTCATACGGCAAACCCTGGCGAAAATCGCTGTGGCTGGCGGTCGGCATGCTGTGGATTGCGGCGGCGGCAGAAGTCACCGGCCCGGTGCTGGTGAGCTACTTCATTGATAATCTGGTGGCAAAACACCAAATGCCCTGGGGCATCGCCATTGGGCTGCTGGTGTGCTTTATTTTGCTGCAACTGCTGGCTGCTGGTTTGCACTATTTCCAGGCGCTGCTGTTTAATCGCGCGGCGATTGGTGTGGTGCAGCAGTTACGCATGGACGTGATGAACGCGGCACTGCGTCAGCCGCTTAGCGCCTTTGATACCCAGCCGGTGGGGCAGATTATCTCGCGCGTTACCAACGATACAGAAGTGATCAAAGATCTCTACGTCACGGTGGTGGCTACCGTGCTGCGCAGTGCCGCACTGATTGGCGCAATGCTGGTGGCGATGTTCTCGCTCGACTGGCGCATGGCGCTGGTGGCGATTGTCATCTTCCCGCTGGTACTCACGGTGATGCTGATTTATCAGCGTTACAGCACGCCGATTGCGCGTCGTGTGCGTAGCTATCTGGCGGATATCAATAATGGTTTCAATGAAGTGATCAACGGCATGAGCGTGATCCAGCAGTTTCGCCAGCAGGCGCGCTTTGGTGAACGCATGGGCGAAGCCAGCCGCTCACACTATCTGGCGCGCATGGAAACCCTGCGACTGGACGGTTTTTTGTTGCGTCCGCTGCTGAGTCTGTTTTCGGCGATGATACTCTGTGGGCTGCTGATGCTGTTCAGCTTTGCCACGCCCGGAGTGTTTGAGGTCGGCGTGCTCTACGCCTTTATTACCTATCTGGGACGACTGAACGAACCCTTGATTGAGCTCACCACGCAACAATCGATGTTGCAGCAGGCGGTGGTTTCCGGCGAGCGTATCTTCGAACTGATGGATGCCACTCAACAGGGATACGGCACAGATAACCTGCCGTTGGCCTCAGGGCGTATTACCTTGCACGATGTCAGTTTTGCCTACCGCGATAATCGGGATGTACTGAGCCATATCAGCCTCGAGGTGCCGGCGCGCGGTTTTGTGGCGCTGGTGGGGCATACAGGCAGTGGCAAAAGTACGCTGGCGAATTTACTGATGGGATATTACCCGGTGACACGCGGCAGCATCGAGCTGGATGGTCGCCCCTTACCGCAGCTGACGCATGAAGCGTTACGCCAAAGCGTCGCTATGGTGCAGCAGGATCCGGTGGTGCTGGCTGATACCTTGTTAGCCAACGTGCGGCTGGGACGCGATATCCCGGAAGAGCAGGTGTGGCAGGCACTGGAAAAAGTGCAGCTTGCCTCGCTGGCACGATCGATGTCAGAGGGCATTCACACGCGGCTGGGTGAACAAGGCAACAATTTGTCGGTCGGGCAAAAACAGTTGCTGGCGCTGGCGCGAGTGCTGGTTTCGCTGCCACAAATTTTGATCCTTGATGAAGCGACTGCCAATATCGATTCCGGTACCGAACAGGCGATTCAGCATGCGCTGCGTGCACTACGCCAGCACAGCACGCTGGTGGTGATTGCGCACCGTCTTTCTACTATCACTGAAGCGGATCAGATTTTGGTATTGCACCGTGGTCAGGTTGCCGAGCGGGGCACGCATGTACAGTTGCTGGCTCAACAGGGGCGTTACTGGCAGATGTATCAGCTACAGCAGGCGGGTGATGAACTCGCGGCGAGCATACCCGCTCAAGCAGAAGGGTGAATTGCACCTTTTTTGCGCAGATTTATCGGATTGTTCTGTATTGATGCACTCCTTTGAGGCTAGAAGCACCAAAGGAGTGCAATATTGCAACACCTTTCTTTTGCCCCGTTCCCAAACTGAGCCACCCATCACATAACGAAGCGCGATATAGCGCGTCCAGGCCACTGACTGCTCCCCTTTTTTCATTTATGGCACAGCGTTTGCTTATATCTCCTCGTGTCCGCGAGACTCACTCAATTTATTATCTGGAGGGGAACGTATGAAGCTGGTTACCGTGGTAATCAAACCATTTAAGCTGGAGGACGTGCGTGAAGCTTTATCCTCCATTGGCATTCAGGGACTGACTGTTACCGAAGTGAAGGGGTTTGGTCGCCAGAAAGGTCACGCAGAGCTTTACCGCGGTGCCGAGTACAGCGTGAACTTCCTGCCAAAAGTTAAAATTGATATCGCGATTGCGGACGATCAACTCGATGAAGTGGTGGATGTCATCAGCAAAGCCGCTTACACCGGCAAAATTGGCGACGGCAAAATCTTCGTCGCAGAACTGCAGCGCGTTATTCGTATTCGTACCGGCGAGACCGACGAAGCAGCACTGTAACTGGGGCTCTGAATTGTGATGGGATGGAAAGAAATGAATAAAATGATGACTAAGTTGGGCCTCACCAGCCTGGCACTGTTACCGTCTCTGGCCATGGCGGCAGCACCTGCCGTTGCGGACAAAGCGGATAACGCCTTTATGATGATCTGTACCGCTCTGGTACTGTTTATGACGATTCCGGGCATCGCCCTGTTTTACGGCGGTTTGATTCGCGGTAAAAACGTCCTGTCGATGCTGACCCAGGTTGCCGTGACCTTCGCATTAGTCTGCGTGCTGTGGGTGATTTACGGTTATTCGCTGGCCTTCAGCGAGGGCAACGCCTTCTTCGGTAACTTCCAGTGGGCGATGCTGAAAAATATCGAGCTGAAAGCGGTTATGGGCAGCTTCTATCAGTATATCCACGTCGCGTTCCAGGCTTCCTTCGCCTGTATCACCGTGGGCCTGATTGTGGGCGCGATTGCTGAACGTATTCGTTTCTCAGCAGTACTGATTTTTGTGGTGGTCTGGCTGACGCTCTCTTATCTGCCAATCGCACACATGGTGTGGGCTGGCGGTCTGCTGGCGCAAGACGGCGCGCTGGACTTCGCGGGTGGTACCGTTGTTCACATCAACGCCGCAGTTGCGGGTCTGGTGGGTGCTTATCTGGTGGGCAAACGTGCTGGCTTCGGTAAAGAAGCGTTCAAACCGCACAACCTGCCAATGGTCTTCACTGGTACTGCGATTCTGTATGTGGGCTGGTTTGGCTTCAACGCCGGTTCTGCTTCTTCTGCAAATGAAATCGCAGCCCTGGCCTTCCTGAATACTGTTGTGGCGACTGCAGGTGCGGTGCTGTCATGGGTGTTCGGTGAGTGGGCGATGCGTGGCAAACCTTCTCTGCTGGGTGCGTGTTCTGGCTTTATCGCCGGTCTGGTTGCTATCACCCCGGCTTGTGGTTATGTCGGTGTCGGCGGCGCGCTGATTATCGGTCTGGCCGGTGGCCTGGCGGGTATCTGGGGTGTGACCACCCTGAAGAAATGGCTGCGCGTGGATGACCCATGTGATGTGTTCGGTGTACACGGCGTGTGCGGTATCCTGGGTTGTATTCTGACCGGTGTGTTCGCCTCCTCTTCACTGGGCGGCGTGGGCTACGCAGAAGGCGTGACCATGGGCCATCAGGTTTGGGTTCAGCTGTTCAGCTGCGGCGTGACCATCGTCTGGTCAGGTGTTGTCGCCTTCATCGGCTTCAAACTGGCGGATATGATCGTTGGCCTGCGTGTTCCAGAAGATCAGGAACGTGAAGGTCTGGATGTGAACAGCCACGGCGAGAACGCTTACAACCAGTAAGAAATGAGCGGTAGAAGAGCAGTGCGCTAAAACTATATAAAGACGAGGGGGCGATAATATCGCCCCTTTTTTTATGCGTCGCGCTGGCGCATGACGCCTTCCTGAACCGTGGTCGCGACCAGTGTTCCATCCTGCGTGTAGAACTCCCCACGCACAAACCCGCGTGCGCCTGAAGCTGAGGTGCTCACCACGCTGTACAACAACCACTCTGAGAGATCGAACGGGCGGTGGAACCACATGGAGTGGTCAATCGTCGCCACCTGCATGTCAGGCTCCAAAAAGCCTTTACCGTGCGGCTGTAGCGCCACAGGCAGGAAGTTGAGATCCGAGGCGTAACCCAGCAGGTATTGATGGATACGGCGATCGTCCGGCAGTTTACCGTTGGCGCGAATCCACACCTGGCGCATCGGCTCATCGACACGGCCTTTAAGTGGGTTATGGATTTGCACCGGACGGATATCCAGCGGGCGTTCGGCGAGAAACTTTTCTTTGAGTTTGAGCGGTAAATGGGCCGCCAGTTTTTGTGCCAGATCCTGCTCTGAGGGGAGATTGTCCGGCCCCGGTACTTGAGGCATGGTGTTCTGGTGCTCAAATCCGCTTTCGGGTGCCTGGAATGAGGCAGTCATGTAGAAAATGGGGTGACCATTTTGCACCGCGCTGACACGACGCGCGCTAAAACTTTTGCCATCGCGCAGGGTTTCGACATCGTAAATGATGGCTTTTTCGCTATCACCAGGGCGCAGGAAGTAGCTGTGAAAAGAGTGGATGATGCGCTCTTCCGGCACGGTTTGTTTTGCTGCGTATAACGCCTGACCGACGACCTGGCCGCCAAACACCTGGCGCAGGCCGAGATCTTCACTTTGGCCGCGAAACAGGCCTTCTTCGAGTTTTTCGAGATCGAGTAAATTAAGCAGGTTTTGCAGTGCCTGGCTCATAGCAGATTCCTCAGGGGGGCAATCGCGTCAGTGTGAAAGATCCGACCAGTTTCCGTCAATGATTTTGCCGTGATTTCAGCGAGCTGGCAGTGCTTTTGGGCGCAATCCGGTTTTTTGTGCCAGAATTAAGGGCATTCGGCGGTTGAAAAGCTACCCAACAAATTGTCCGCCGACAATCATAGTGTTCATAAGGAGACGACATCGATGAAACTCTGGCATGTTATTAGCGGTGTGACGCTGGCGGCAGCATTGGCTGGCTGTGCCGATCACAGTAAGCCGGTAGCCACCCCAACGCTGGGCTCCGCCGTTGCGGGGCAGCAGGCCGCGATTACGCAGCCTAATGTTAGCGGTTCGGTGTACATTCGTCAGCGCATTGCGTTGCCGACGGATGCAGTGTTAACCGTGACGCTGTCCGACGCTTCACTGGCCGATGCACCATCGAAAGTTCTGGCGCAGCATGTGGTGCGTACTGAAGGGAAACAGGCACCATTCCAGTTTGTGCTGCCGTTTAACCCGGCCGATATTCAGCCGAATGCGCGGATTCTGTTAAGCGCCGCTATCGCCATTGATGGCAAACTGGCGTTTATTACCGATACCGTGAAGCCGGTAATCAATCAGGGCGGTACGAAAGCGGAACTGTTGCTGGTGCCAGTGACAAATATGGCGATGCAGACCACGCCAGGCGCAGCGACAACGGTGCCGTCAACGTCGCCAACGCAGGTGGTGCCTTCCGCTTCGGTGCCTGCGCCGACGAGTATGTGATAATCACTCGGTGCTAGTCTGAGGAGCATGTAAAAAACCGGGGCGGGGGAGTGTGCGGGCAGGCAATACTGTTGCGTAAAGCCGCTGTCTCGTCCCTGATCGCTCGGCACACGCCATCCCTGGCGTGTGACGCTTTACTCCACAGTATTGCCTGCCCGCACCTCAGCATGGTGCGCTTAGTACTTCCAGCGATACTTCTCTAATTCAATCTCACCAGCATCACTCACTTCAATGCCTTCGGCTTCCAGCGCATCACGCTGGCGGAAGAGATCATCGCCTTGCAGAGAAATACGGCCATGGCGATTGATGACGCGAAACCATGGCAGTTTGCTGCCCTCGGGTAAGCGACGTAATACGCCGCCGACTTGTCTTGCGGCACGCGGTGAACCGGCAAGCAGGGCGATATCGCCGTAGGTGGTGACTTTGCCTCTGGGGATCGCGGCAATGATTTGCCAGACGCGCTCGGAAAAGTTGCTTGTGTCGTTCATGCACGCACCTGATTCAGCGAGTAAATGCCGACTTTAGCATGCCTGGAGGGCGAGAATCAGGGTTTTACTGGAGAGCTGTTCAAGAAAACAACGGTCACCCGGCCTGCGCTTGCAATTGCCAGGGGGTTACTTGATAATGCCTGCGCTCTCGAAAGAGAGCTCGTCAATGGGGGCCCTGTTGGTTCTCCCGCAACGCTAACTTGTGAACTCGGTCAGGTCCGGAAGGAAGCAGCCGCAGCAGGCGACGCGTGTGCCGGGATGTAGCTGGCAGGGCCTCCACCATTTCTACTCTCCGAAAAAATCCTCAAGAAATCAGTACACAGCGAAACGCTGGCACTCCTTTGCCTGTGAATCATTCCCTGAAGTGAAAAGAGGGCGTAACGAACAGCGGATAAAAATAGTTAGCGGACGAACTTCCAGACAGAAACCGGTACTTTATCGTAAAGCTTATTCATCGTCAGTTCTGCAAGGCGATGATCGGCAGCAGAATAAAATACCGCGAGCTCGTTGTCAGATAATTCGTACTTGTTCTTTTCAATCACCCGTTCAAGGGTGTCAATTGAGCGACAACGACGCAGTCGCATCAAATAGTCTGTTTTGGTTAAGGCTTGGTTGCTCATAAATAAACCGGTCTCACTCTGATGCTAAAAGGAATGGCTGGGTTGTTGGAGAAAAGCGCACTCTTCGGCAAACAGATTAAATAAGCGTCTTGCTGAACGTTGCCACCGTTGAAGATCCTGAGTATTGATTCCATAACTGCTAAACAGCATAAAGGTATCGTCAAGATATTCATCGATTTGCGTAATCAGCGCTTCATCTTCAACGTGCTTAATTTTGTAATTCATCGTGAAAGACGCGATATGCTCAATCAAATCGTTGAGCTGTAAATTGCTTTCCGCAGTAGGGTCATTCACCCAGCCGTGATGGCTGTCAGTCAGTGTCGCCATACTTTCGTCAAACAGGTTCTCACACAGGAATTTAAGCTGGGCAATATCATGCCGTTTTGGTGAGTATTCGTCCATCTTTTTCCCCTCCAGAGCTTGCACAGTGACCGCAGCGCGGCGAGATTTGGAAAAGCTATCAGGAAGCGATCACGAATATTAAGAATTCAGCGACTCCTTAAATATAATCCACATTCATTAGCTTTGCTCACCTCGATTACCAAATATTACAATTCGTCGGCTGGCGAGGGGCGGGTATTGTCTATCACTGAAAACACCAGTGCGCCCGGTACTATCTGGAACAAAACTTCTTCATGCTGGGTAGATGTTTCATTTAAATCCAGGCAAGGATTAAATAAATCCCACTTAAAATCGTAAAGCATTTTAAATCGATTGTTGTCGTGCGGTTGAATGGAAATAATCTTAAAACTGTCGGGAACTAATTGCGCGTTTTGAGAATACCACTGTAAATCACCTGCCAGGGCTTCGGCTATTTTGAGAATATTCCCCTGGATAATAGCCTGCAACTTCTCGCAATCGTCCTCATCCACAGCAATATCACAATGAATAATAGACTGCATTTCGCTTCCGGTAAAAAAGGAGGATGAATCTATCATTGGGCTTCTGGCCAAATATTGCAAGTTAACTCTGTGCAGAATACGTAATCGTTGCGATGGGATTTATCACTCAATCGATTCAGATCCAGTGATAGCCACAGAGGGAGCGCCGAATGGTTAACTTTTGAAACACTTTCTCCCGGGCGTCGCGTCAGGGAGATCGGGTAGTATAATGTTATGTTATAACGTATTTGGCCTCCCACCATGAATCACAGTGGTTTACTCCTTTCACTCAGCGGTCGCTTAATGGTCGCGCTGTTGCTTATCGCGTTCCTGGCGCTGGCTATCTATTGGGGAATGCAGAAATGATGCATTTCAATCGCTTGCAGGGCGGCTATCAGGGACAAGCGGTGACGCCGATAGTGACCGGAGAACTGGCGGCAGGCAGCATGACGGCATTAATCGGCGCGAACGGCACCGGAAAATCCACGCTACTGAAAACCATCGCCGGTCTGTTGCCACCTATTGCAGGGACTTGCGAATTAAAGATTTCGCCTAAGGCGCTTGGCTGGTTACCGCAGCGTAGTGAGTTAGAAACTCGTTTCCCGCTTACGGTTTATGAGCTGGTTGCTATGGGATGCTGGCCGCGCTGCGGCTGGTTTGGTGGCATCAATCGTGCGATGCGACAGGAGATCGATGCCGCACTGGATGCCGTGCAGATGCGTGATTTCGCCGATGCGCAGCCTTCTATGCTTTCCGGCGGCCAGTTGCAACGTGTGCTGTTTGCGCGCCTGATGCTGCAGCAAAGTAAAGTCTGGCTGCTGGATGAACCCTTTAATGGCATCGATACGCAAACCGTCACGCTGTTGATGTCAATCCTCGAGCAGCAGCAGCAGGCGGGCACCACCTTATTAGTGGTGTTGCACGATCGCCCACTGGTTGCGCGTTACTTCAAAGATGTGTTGTCGCTCGACGATGCTGACTCCGCTCAAACTCCACTGCTGCGCAGGGTGGCCTCGTGACATTGATTCAACCGTTTATCGAATTTGGTTTTATGCGCCGCGCGTTAGTGGCTTGTGTGGCATTAGCGCTGAGCGCCACGCCGCTGGGTGTTTTCCTTTCACTGCGTCGTATGAGTCTGGTGGGTGATGCGCTCTCCCACGCGGTGCTGCCTGGCGCGGCGATTGGCTATCTGGTTTCCGGCTTATCGCTGGTAGCGATGGGCATCGGCGGGTTGATTGCGGGATTAGCCGTTGCGCTGCTTTCTGGTGCCGTCAGTCGCTACACCCCCTTAAAAGAGGACGCCAGTTTCTCAGGCTTTTATCTCGGCTCGCTGGCGCTGGGCGTGACGCTGGTGTCATTGCGCGGATCGAGCGTCGATCTGCTGCACGTTCTGTTCGGTTCACTGCTGGCCGTCGATAACGCGGCCATCCTGCTAGTGGGCGGCATCGCGGCTTTCACTTTGCTGATGCTGGCAGTGATTTTCCGCCCGCTGGTGATCGATGCGTTCGATCCGGATTTCCTGCGTGCTCAAGGCAAGTGGAGCGCGCCGATCGTCCACGGCATCTTCCTGATGTTGGTCGTGCTGAATCTGGTGGCGGGTTTTCAGGTGCTCGGCACGTTGATGTCGGTGGGATTGATGATGTTACCGGCGACCAGCGCGCGTTTCTGGAGTCGCCATCTTGCCTGCATGCTCGGCATCGCCATGCTGCTGGCGATGATCGCCGCGCTGGTGGGGTTAATTCTTTCCTGGCACTTCTCACTGCCCGCTGGTCCGGCGGTGGTGCTGAGTGCTGCCGTACTGTTTTTACTTTCTGTTTTAACAGGACCGTGTGGCGGCCTGCTGCGCCGTCGATAACTATACAATTAGGGGATACGAATGAAGAAGTTACCGCTGAGCCTGGCGATTGGCGCCATGTTTATTAGCCCACTGACCATGGCAAAAACGGTGGATGTCGTGGCGAGTTTCACCGTGCTGGCCGATATCGTTAAGCAAGTCGGAGGCGATCACGTTAACGTGAAATCGCTGGTGCAGCCTAACGGCGATCCTCACACCTTCGAACCCACGCCACAGGATAGCCAGGCGTTGGCTAAAGCCAATGTGGTATTTGTGAGTGGTTTGGGGATGGAAGGGTGGATGGATCGCCTGATCAGCGCCTCCGGTTATAAAGGCACGATTGTGGTCGCCTCCAACGGCGTCAACACGCGTAAAATGGAAGAAGACGGCAAAACCGTGACGGACCCACACGCGTGGAACAGCATGCACAACGGCGTGATTTATGCCACCAACGTGATGAATGCGCTGATTAAAGCCGATCCAGAAGATGCGGCGGATATCCGCAAGAGCGGGGAAAGCTATATTCAGCAGCTGGAAAAACTGGATAGCTGGGCGAAAACGGAGTTTGCGGCAGTGCCGAAGAGCAAGCGTAAAGTGCTGACCAGCCATGATGCCTTTGGTTACTTTGGCCAGCGTTATGGTGTGAGTTTCCTGGCGCCAGTCGGTTTCTCCACTGAAGCCGAAGCCAGTGCCAGCGATGTGGCATCGATTATCAAGCAGTTGAAAGCCGAGCACATCAAGACTTACTTCATGGAGAACCAGACCGATCCGCGTCTGGTGAAACAGATTGCCAGCGAAACCGGCGCACAGCCAGGTGGTGAACTCTATCCAGAAGCGTTGTCCGAGGCGAACGGTCCTGCTGCGACTTATGTTGCTGCCTTCAAGCACAACGTCGATATTATGTTGCAGAGCATGAAGTAAAAAAAAGGCCGGGGAGCATCCCGGCCAATTATCACGACACTTTCCTACCTTTTCTTTTTTCTTCCCTGAACCGCCTTAAAGCGCGGATTCGTTTTGCAGATCACGTAAATGCGACCTTTACGACGCACGACTTTGCAATCCTTGTGACGGGTCTTGGCAGACCGTAATGAACTTAAAACCTGCATGCGTGAACTCCTGATTAATTGCCGCGCGGCAGGAAGCTGCCGAAACGCTTGTTGAAGCGTGCGGCGCTGCCTTCTTTGGTGAGATCTTTTTGCTTGCCGGTGTAGTGGACGTGGGATTTAGACGAGACATCCAGCGTCACGTAAGGCAGCACTTCACCTTCAAACTCAATGGTGCGTTCGGTTTTAATGGTGGAACCGATTTTGAAATACTCATCGACAGAAGTGTCATGGAACACCACAGGACGGTATTGAGGATGGATATTGGCTTTCATAACTGCACTCTCATGTAATGTTATAATATAACAATAGTATGAACCTGCAGCGAATTGATTGCAACCGCGATCGCAGTAAGGGTATTGAACGGTCGGGTGAAGGGCGGCGTTCAGGCAATAAAAAAGGCCGCTTGCGCGGCCTTTTCAACAGGTGACAACTTAGTGTTTGTGCTCGACCGGATGGCCTTGCTCAATCTCCGCTTTGTTTTTACCAAAGCGGCGACGTACCACCACAAAGAACACAGGCACGAAGAAGATCGCCAACGCGGTTGCAGTGACCATGCCGCCCATTACGCCGGTACCTACGGCGTTCTGTGCGCCGGAACCGGCACCGGTACTGATGGCCAGCGGCAGAACACCGAGGATAAAGGCCAGTGAGGTCATCAGAATTGGACGCAGACGCATACGTGCCGCTTCCAGTGTTGATTCCACCAAACCTTTCCCTTCCTTCTCCATCAAATCCTTGGCGAATTCAACGATCAGGATGGCGTTCTTCGCCGACAAGCCTATGGTTGTCAGCAGCCCCACCACGAAGTAGACGTCATTACTGAGCCCGCGCAGGGTGGTAAAGATCAATGCACCCACCACACCCAACGGAACGACCAGCATAACGGAGAACGGAATCGACCAGCTCTCATACAACGCGGCCAGACACAGGAACACCACAATCAGCGAGATGGCGTACAGGGCAGGGGCCTGGTTACCGGACAGACGTTCCTGATAGGACATACCCGTCCAGTCATAGCCGATACCCGCAGGCAGTTTGCCCGCCAGCTCTTCCATCAGGTTCATGGCATCACCGGAGCTCTTACCTGGAGCAGCCTGACCCAGAATTTCCATTGAAGGTAAGCCGTTGTAACGTTCCAGACGCGGTGAACCATACTGCCATTTCGCCGAAGAGAAGGCCGAGAACGGAACCATGGTGCCTGAGCTGTTACGCACGAACCATTTGCTGATGTCATCTGGCAACATACGTGAGTCAGCCTGGCCCATCACGTATACCTTCTTCACACGACCACGGTCGATGAAGTCATTGACGTAAGAGCCACCCCAGCCAGCGCCCAGCGTGGTGTTGATGTCAGACAGCGACACACCCAGTGCCTGCGCTTTCTCCTGATCGATGATCAGTTTGTACTGCGGTGTATCTTCCATACCGTTTGGACGCACGCCCACCAGCGTATCCGGATGCTGGGCAATCATGCCAAACAGCTGGTTACGCGCGGCGGTCAACTTCTCGTGCCCCAGGTTACCCTGGTCAGTCAGCATGAAGTCGAAGCCGGTGGCGTTACCCAGTTCAATAATCGCTGGCAGGTTGAACGGGAAGACCATTGCATCTTTGATCTGACCCAACGCCTGCATGGCGCGTCCGGCAATCGCGGGCACTTTCAGGCTGGCATCGCCACGCTCATCCCACGGTTTCAGGCTGACGAAGGCAATACCGGTGTTCTGACCACGTCCCGCAAAGCCAAAGCCGTTAACAGTAAATACGGAGTTAACGCTGTCTTTTTCTTTGTTCAGGAAGTAATCCGTCACCTGATCCAGTACTTTCTGCGTACGTTCCTGGGTTGCACCGGCTGGCAACTGCGCCTGCGCCAGTAACAGACCCTGATCCTCTTCCGGCAGGAAGGAGGTGGGCAGTTTCAGGAACAGATACGCCATACCGACCACGATCACCAGGTAGATCACCAGATAACGACCGGTGCTACGCACGATGTGACCAACGCTATCGACGTAGTGGTTGGTGCTCTTGTCGAACAGACGGTTGAACCAGCCAAAGAAGCCGGTGGTTTTACCGTGCTCGCCTTTCTTGATCGGTTTCAGCATGGTGGCACAGAGTGCTGGGGTCAGAATCAACGCAACCAACACTGACAGCGCCATCGCGGAAACGATGGTGATCGAGAACTGACGATAGATAACCCCGGTAGAGCCGCCGAAGAAGGCCATCGGAATAAATACCGCAGACAGCACCAGAGCAATACCGACCAGCGCGCCCTGAATCTGCTCCATCGAACGTTTCGTCGCTTCTTTTGGCGGTAAACCTTCTTCCGCCATAACACGCTCAACGTTCTCCACCACCACGATGGCGTCATCCACTAGCAGGCCGATGGCGAGCACCATACCGAACATCGTTAACGTGTTTATCGAGTAACCGAATGCACTGATGATGGCAAAGGTACCCAACAGCACGACCGGAACAGCGATGGTTGGAATCAAGGTCGCGCGGAAGTTCTGCAGGAACAGATACATCACCAGGAACACCAGCACGATCGCTTCAAACAGCGTTTTCACCACTTCGAAGATCGATATCTTAACGAACGGCGTGGTGTCGTACGGGTAAACGGTTTTCATGCCTGATGGGAAGAACGGCTGCAGTTTGGCCAGCTCATCTTTCACCGCTTTGGCGGTATCCAGCGCATTCGCACCGGTTGCCAGTTTCACACCGATACCCGAAGCCGGTTTGCCGTTGTAGCGGGCGATGATCTCGTAGTTTTCACCACCGAGTTCAATCTTCGCCACGTCACGCAAGCGCACCTGTGAGCCGTCCTGGTTCACTTTCAGCATGATATTGCCGAACTCTTCGGTATTGGTCAGACGGGTCTGCGCAATGATCGAGGCGTTCAACTGCTGGCCAGGTACGGGCGGTGTGCCACCCAACTGACCGGCGGCGACCTGGGTGTTCTGGGTGCCCAACGCACTGATCACATCCACCGGCGTCAGCTGGTAGTTGTTCAGTTTGTGTGGGTCCAGCCAGATGCGCATTGCGTACTGCGCACCAAACACCTGAGTATCACCGACGCCAGGCGTACGGCTGATCGGGTCTTTGATGTTGGAAGCAACATAGTCAGAGATGTCATTCTGCGTCATGCTGCCGTCATCACTGACAAAGCCCGCTACCATCAGGAAGCTGCTGGAGGATTTTTTAACCTGAATACCTTGTTGCTGAACTTCCTGCGGCAGCAGTGGCATCGCCAGCTGCAACTTGTTCTGTACCTGTACCTGCGCGATATCAGCGTTAGTACCGGACTGGAAGGTCAGCGTCAGGGTCAGGGTACCGGACGAGTCACTGCTCGAGGCCATGTACATCAGGCCATCGATGCCGTTCATGTTTTGTTCGATAACCTGGGTTACCGAATCCTGCAGCGTTTTCGCATCAGCACCCGGGTAAGTTGCCTGGATTTCAACGGCCGGCGGCGCAACATTGGGATATTGCTCAATCGGCAAACTGATAATCGCAAGGGTACCCGCCAGCATAATGATGATGGCAAGCACCCAGGCAAAAATGGGGCGATCGATAAAGAACTTAGCCATGTATCAGTGGCTCCTGTTTAGGACGATGCTTTAGCAGACTGTGATTCAGGTGCTGCTTTGGCATCATCTTTGACTTCTTGTGGTGTCACCTGCGCACCTGGCTTGGCACGCTGAAGACCGACGGTGATCACGCGATCGCCCTCTTTCAGGCCATCCGTTACCAGCCATTTGTCGCCAAATGCCTGATTAGCGGTGATGTTACGGACTTCCACTTTATTATCTGCGCCAACCACCATCGCGGTTGCCTGACCGGTTGGGGTACGGGTTACGCCCTGTTGCGGTACCAGCAATGCGGTTGGATTGGTCCCCTCATCCAGACGCGCACGCACAAACATGCCTGGCAGCAGGCGGTGGTCCGGGTTCGGGAAGATGGCGCGCAGCGTGATCGAGCCGGTGGTTTCATCCACGGTCACATCAGAGAATTCCAATGTGCCTGTCTGCGTGTATGCGTTACCGTTTTGCATCAACAGCGTGACGTTGGCTTTGCCGTCATTCTGTTTCAGCTGACCGGATTCCAGTTCTGCGCGCAAACGCAGGAAATCATCACTGGACTGGGTGACATCGACATACATCGGGTCGAGCTGTTGTACGGTCGCCAGTGCAGTGGTTTGACCGCTGGAGACCAGAGCGCCTTCAGTGACTGACGATTTACCAATGCGACCGCTGATCGGCGAAGTGACTTTGGTATAAGCCAGATTGATGCGTGCGGTTTCCACGTTGGCTTGCGCCGCCTGAACCGCAGCAGCCGTCTGCGCAGCGGTAGCCGCAGCGGTGTCATAGTCCTGCTGACTGATGTACTTGGTACCCAGCAGCGGCTTATAACGCTTGATGGTTAACTGCGCGACGTGTGCATTGGCTTGCGCCTGTGCTAAATCGCCTTTGGCGCTATCATAAGCCGCCTGGTAAGTGGCCGGATCGATCTGATACAGGGAAACGCCTGCTTTGATATCCGTACCTTCCTCAAAATTACGCTTCAGAATAATACCTGACACCTGAGGGCGCACTTCAGCCACGCGAAATGCCGAAGTACGTCCTGGCAATTCGGTGGTAATTTTCAAAGGCTCGTTTTTTAACGTCACAACACCCACTTCTGGGGGCTGCTGCTGGGCGGCTTGCTGGGATTTATTATCATCACATCCTGTTAACACAAAGCTGCCTGAAAGCATCAGGACGGCCGCCAGAGGCGCTAATCCTCTGTTTTTATTCATAAATAAACCTCTAGTGTCCGATATCAAATGATCAATGGATCACAAACCGATAAACCCATTGCTGCGTTAAAACACGGGTCGTGCTATGGTACATACATTCACAAATGTATGTAAACTTGCCAGTTTGTAAAAAAAGTCCTCTATGGCACGAAAAACCAAAGCGCAAGCACTTGAAACGCGGAACCAAATTCTGGATGCCGCTTTAGCACACTTCTCTGAACACGGTGTGGCTGCCACATCCCTGGCAGATATCGCAACAGCGGCCGGCGTAACGCGCGGTGCTATCTACTGGCATTTCAAAAATAAAGCCGATGTTCTGCATGAAATCTGGCTTCGGTGTGACGCTGGGCTTGACGATGTGGAACTTGAGTATCAGACAAAATACCCGGGTGATCCACTTTCTGTTATTCGTTCAATGTTGATCTATATCCTTGACGCCACTGCAAAGGATCCTCAAAGACGCGCACTAATGGAGATTATCTTCCATAAATGTGAATTCGTTGGCGAAATGTCGACATTACAGGATATGCGTCAAAGTTTACTGCTTGAGTGTTACGACCGAATTGAATTGGTGCTACGTGAGTGTATCGAAGTCGGGCAGTTACCTGCGAGATTGAACACGTTGCAGTCGGCGCGTCTGATGTGCGGTTATATCAACGGCATGATGGAAAACTGGTTGTTTAATCCGCAGGCGTTTGATCTGGCAGCGGAGGCGCCGCAACTGGTCGATGCATTTTTGGATATGCTGCGGCTGAGTCCGACCTTGTCTGGGGCGCGCTAATCGGTGCCTTCTGCTGCCTGTTTCTGCTGATAATCGCGTTGGACAATCGCCAGCGCGGCTAACACGGTTGCGGTCGGCACCTGGTTCTCTTCCAGCAGTTGAATCAAATCCACCGCCAGTTTGATCTCATCGGATGCAGTGTCCAGTGACATGCTCTCTCCTTGTTAAATACGTAATTTTGCTGCCACCAGCAGCATCAAAATTGAGCCCAGCAGTGCCACTCCAAAGCCAGCGGGATGCAACGTCGCTAAATCACCCGTCGTAAAATAGGTGGCGATGTAACCCCCAATTAACGCACCAATCACCGCCAGCACCAGCGTCGGAACAAACCCACCCGGCCGACCGGGAAAAACCATGCGCTTGATGCAGCCAGCCACCACGCCAATCGCTATCCACATAATTAGAGTCATGATTTTCCTCCATCATTCGTAGGGGGGAGTATATACCCTAAATAATTTCAGGTGCAGGCAAGTGGGAAGGGAATGAACCCGCAGGCGCTTACTCAGGTAAGAGATGGGGGAATGAGCGCAGCTAACGCACCGGCCATGTGAAGTATGAGGGAAGTGGGCGGTGATTACCGTGCCGGGCCTGACATTTCCAGTTTGTGCATCGCATGGCGACAGCGTGCCAGCCGCTCATGCAGCACTTCGATATCACGGATCAACTGCTGCTGCACGCTGAGGGTTTCGGCGCGTGCCAGATGTTGCTCACGTTGTTCGATCATCGCCAGCAAGCGCGTTTCATAGCCCTGATACTCTTCGCGCTTCGACTGGCGCGGATCAACGCGAGGACGCTCACGCTGGGTGCGCAGTTGCTGGCTCTGACATTCGCGTTGCAGGGCGGCAATCTGATCCAGCACTTTCTCCGCCAGCCACTGACGGCGCATGACGTCGGTGTCAGCGGCGCTGAGCTGGGTTAAATTCTGTTCCAGCTCAGCGAGATAATCAGCGAGCCGCGTGCCTTTGCAACGGAACAGTTGGGCGTCAAAGCGGGGCTGTCGGCAGGCACCATCGCGTTGCTGCGAGATTTGCTGTCGTAATTGATCGACAATGGCGAGCAGGCGTTGATGTGCGGGCGGTTGGGGCATCACTCTGATTCCGACTGTGTTAACGTAGCGCAGTTCCGATTTTATCAGGCATCAGGCATGCAACGAATTTTTCTTCTGTGTCTTGGCTGGCTGGCGATTGTGCTGGGCACGCTGGGCATTGTATTACCTTTATTACCGACCACGCCATTTGTGTTGCTGGCCGCCTGGTGTTTTGCCCGTTCGTCACCGCGTTTTCACCACTGGCTGCTATGGCGCTCGCCGTTTGGCCGCTACATTCGCCACTGGCAGCAACATCGCGCCATGCCGCCCGGTGCCAAAGGCCGTGCCATGTTGCTGATTGTCATCACCTTTGCCGTCTCTCTCTATCTGGTTAACATGCTATGGGTGCGCATGATGCTGGGCATCATGTTGTGCGCGCTGCTGCTATTTATGTGGCGCATTCCGGTGGTGGCAGAAAAGGATGACAGCGGCGATTAAGCGCGGCAGGGTTGCATTTAGCCGGGTATTTGCATAGATTTGGGCATCTTCGTGCGTGGCTTCCCTTTTAAACGTCTTCGCTTAACCCGGTTTCCGGGTATTGGCGCTGTCGGATGCTGCGCGTATTAGATATTTTTCCAGGCGTAACACTTATGACCGCAACTGCTCAGCAGCTTGAACTCATCAAAAACAGCATCAAAAGCATCCCTGACTACCCTAAGCCGGGCATCCTGTTCCGTGACGTCACCAGCTTAATGGAAGATCCGCAGGCGTATGCCGCGTCGATTGCCATTCTGGTTGAGCGTTATCGTGACAAAGGCATCACCAAAGTGGTGGGTACGGAAGCACGTGGCTTCCTGTTTGGTGCACCTGTGGCGCTGGGTCTGGGCGTAGGCTTTGTCCCGGTGCGCAAACCCGGCAAGCTGCCGCGTGAAACCTACAGTGAGAGCTATGAGCTGGAGTACGGTTCTGATGCGCTGGAGCTGCACAAAGATGCCATCAAGCCAGGCGATGTGGTGCTGGTGGTGGACGATCTGCTGGCCACCGGCGGAACGCTGGAAGCCACAGTGAAACTGATCCGCCGTGCCGGTGGTGAAGTGAAAGATGCTGCGTTTGTGATCAACCTGTTTGATCTGAGCGGTGAAGCGCGCCTTAAGGCGATCGGCATTGACTGCTACAGCCTCGTGAATTTCCCCGGCCACTAAGGCCTGTGCGCCGCAGGCAATAGCCGTCGCGGCGCATTTCATTACGCATCCCTGCCGCCGTGCCCTTGTATCAGTGCTCGATAAATCGTTCCGCTATTGCAAGTGCGCGATAAAAATTCAGCACCTGCAACGTGAAGTATGTCGGGTATAGGCATATCCTGTTGTGGCTGTTAGACTACTGCCCATATACACAGGGTTTGCGAAGCTGCATTTTTCCCCTTTTTCTTGTGGCGGAACCCGGTTCACTTAGCCGCACCGCTGTGCCAACTCAATAAAATCCAGTGATTGAATCCACATGAGCTATCAGGTACTTGCGCGAAAATGGCGTCCCCAGGCTTTCGCTGACGTAGTCGGTCAGGAACATGTGCTGACCGCGCTGGCCAACGGGTTGTCACTGGGACGAATCCATCATGCTTATCTCTTTTCCGGTACGCGCGGCGTAGGGAAAACCTCGATCGCCCGTTTGCTGGCGAAAGGCCTCAACTGCGAAACCGGCATCACCTCTACGCCTTGTGGTCAGTGTGATAACTGCCGTGAAATTGAGCAGGGGCGCTTTGTCGATCTGATCGAGATTGATGCAGCGTCACGAACTAAAGTCGAAGACACGCGCGATTTGCTGGATAACGTGCAATACGCACCGGCGCGCGGTCGCTTCAAGGTTTACCTGATCGATGAAGTGCACATGCTCTCGCGTCACAGCTTCAATGCGCTGTTGAAAACGCTGGAAGAGCCGCCTTCGCACGTCAAATTCCTGCTGGCAACCACCGATCCGCAAAAACTGCCAGTGACCATTCTGTCGCGTTGCCTGCAGTTCCATCTTAAAGCGCTCGACGTCGAACAAATCCAGCAGCAGCTGGTGCATATACTGCAGCAGGAGCAGATTGCCGCCGAGCCGCGAGCGCTGCATCTGCTGGCGCGTGCCGCTGACGGCAGTATGCGTGATGCGCTAAGCCTTACTGACCAGGCGATTGCCATGGGGCAGGGCAGCGTGACGCGTGAAACCGTGGCGCAAATGCTGGGCACGCTGGATGACGAACAGCCGCTGGCGCTGATTGAAGCGCTGGTGGAGGGGCAGGGCGAACAGGTGATGGCGCTGCTGAATCAGGCGGCATCACGCGGTGTCGAGTGGGAAGCGCTGTTGGTCGAAATGCTGCGTTTGCTGCATCGCGTGGCGATGGTGCAACTGCTGCCGGCTTCGCTGGGCGAAGACGATGTGAATCAGGCGCAGCGCCTGCGCGATTTGGCGCGCGTGTTGCCGCCCGCCGATGTACAGCTCTATTACCAAACTTTGTTGATGGGACGTAAAGATCTGCCGCTGGCACCGGATCGTCGCCTCGGCGTCGAGATGACGCTGCTGCGCGCGCTGGCGTTCCATCCACAGGCGACCATCGCTGAGCCGGTTGCGCGGCCCAGTCTGATTCCGCAGGCGGCACCGCAAGCGTCTGCTGCATCTGCAGGCGTTGCTGCGCCGGCCTCTTCCGCTCAGGTTACTGCGTCAGCAACGCCAGTGACTTCAGCCAACGCTGCCGCGGCAGCAACGCAAGCGGGTTCAGCTCACGCCGCCTCCTCTTCGGCCTCTCGCGCCACTTCTGCAGCCCAGCCGCAAATGGCGCCGCCGATGCAGGACGCACCGCCGATGGCCGATGATTACGCGGATATGCAACCGGCGCCCGAACATTTGTCTGACTCCACCAGCCAGCTGTTACAGGCGCGAACGCAGTTACTGCGTCAGGGAGCCGGCAAAGCAAAAAAGAGTGAGCCGGCAGCGCGTCCCGCGCGGCCGGCGAACCCGGCGCTGGAACGTCTTGCCAGTGTCACCGAGCGCGTGCAACAGCGCGCATCGGAACCCGCGGTAAAAGCGCCCGCGAAGCCAGAAGCCTATCGCTGGAAAGCCCAGCAAACGGTCGAGGTAAAAGCGGAGCCCATCGCAACGCCAAAAGCCTTGCGTTCCGCTCTTGAGCATGAGAAAACGCCTGAGCTGGCGCTTCGTCTGGCCGAAGAGGCCCAGCAGCGCGATGCGTGGGCCGCCGAAATAGCCGCACTGACGTTGCCAAAACTGGTGCAGCAGGTGGCGTTAAACGCGTGGAAAGAGGTGGGCGAGAACGCTGTTACGCTGCATTTGCGCAGCAGTCAGCGTCACCTGAATTCAGCGTCGGCAAAACAGGCGCTGACGGAAGCGCTCAGTCAGGCAGCCGGACAAACGGTTGAACTGACCATCGTTGAAGACGATAATCCTGCGGTGTTGACGCCACTGGAATGGCGTCAGGCCATTTATGAAGAGAAACTGGTGCAGGCGCGCCAGTCGATTGAAAGCGATACTCACATTCAGACATTGCGTCGATTCTTCGATGCCGATCTGGATGAAGAGAGTATTCGACCCGTTTGAACACCCGCTGTCGCGCGTGAGTGGCGCGCAGCCCCAGCAGAGAGAGAAGACTATGTTTGGTAAAGGCGGATTGGGCAACCTGATGAAACAGGCCCAGCAGATGCAAGACAAAATGGCCAAAGTTCAGGAAGAGATTGCCGCGCTGGAAGTGACCGGTGAATCAGGCGCTGGCCTGGTCAAAGTCACCATCAACGGTGCACATAACTGCCGCCGTGTTGAAGTCGATCCAAGCTTGCTGGAAGACGACAAAGACATGCTGGAAGATCTGATTGCGGCAGCCTTCAACGATGCAGCACGTCGTATCGATGAAACGCAGAAAGAGAAAATGGCTTCTGTGTCTTCTGGTATGCAGCTGCCACCTGGCTTCAAGATGCCGTTCTGATGCAAACCAGTCCACTGCTTGAATCTTTGATGGAGTCGCTGCGCTGCCTGCCGGGCGTGGGCCCGAAATCGGCGCAGCGCATGGCTTTTCAGCTGTTACAGCGCGATCGTAGCGGTGGTATGCGTCTGGCGCAGGCTTTGACCCGCGCGATGTCGGAAATCGGCCACTGTGCCGATTGCCGCACCTTCACCGAGCAGGAAATTTGCACCATCTGCGCCAATCCGCGCCGTCAACAAAACGGCCAGATTTGCGTGGTGGAAAGTCCTGCCGATATCCACGCCATTGAGCAGACCGGCCAGTTTGGCGGCCGCTACTTTGTGCTGATGGGCCATTTGTCACCGCTGGATGGCATCGGCCCGCAGGATATCGGTCTGGATCGGTTAGAGCAGCGCCTGGAGCGTGAAACGCTGACCGAAGTGATCCTCGCCACCAACCCGACGGTGGAAGGTGAAGCCACGGCCAACTACATCGCTGAACTGTGCGGGCAATATGGCGTCGATGCCAGCCGCATCGCGCACGGTGTACCGGTCGGCGGTGAGCTGGAAATGGTCGATGGCACCACGCTGTCGCACTCACTTGCCGGACGCCACAAGATTAAATTCTAATCACTTGCCGATGTCTTCACCGACATCGGCTTGAAATCCTCAGCATCACCCCCATTTCTCTCTCAACATATGATCAACCCTGATTTAGTTGAGGTAGCAATGACCATGAAAGGACAAGAGACGCGTGGCTTCCAGTCAGAGGTAAAACAACTTCTGCACCTGATGATTCACTCTCTCTATTCAAACAAAGAGATTTTCCTGCGCGAGCTGATCTCCAACGCCTCTGATGCCGCTGACAAACTGCGTTTCCGCGCACTGTCCACGCCGGATCTGTATGAAGGCGATGGCGACCTGCGCGTGCGTATCTCGGTCGATAAGGACAATCGTACGCTGACCTTGAGCGACAACGGTATCGGTATGCGTCGCGACGAAGTGATTGAGAACCTCGGCACTATCGCGAAATCCGGCACCAAATCCTTCCTCGAGTCCATGGGTTCTGACCAGGCAAAAGACAGCCAGCTGATCGGTCAGTTCGGTGTGGGCTTCTATTCAGCCTTCATCGTTGCCGATAAAGTCACCGTGCGCACTCGCGCGGCCGGCGCTAAGGCCGACGAAGCGGTGTTCTGGGAATCCGCAGGCGAGGGTGAATACACCCTGGCCGAAATCGAGAAAGCCGATCGCGGTACCGAGATCACGCTGCACTTCCGCGAAGGCGAAGATGATTTCCTCGACGCGTGGCGTGTACGCAACGTCATCAGCAAATACTCCGATCACATTGCGCTGCCGGTTGAGATTGAAACCAAAGACGAAGAGAGCGATACCACCAGCTGGGAGAAGATCAACAAAGCCCAGGCACTGTGGACGCGCAACAAGTCTGAAATCAGCGACGACGAGTACAACGAGTTCTACAAACACATCGCCCATGATTACAGCGATCCGGCGATCTGGAGCCACAACCGTGTGGAAGGTAAGCAGGAGTACACCAGCTTGCTGTATATCCCGCAGCGTGCGCCCTTCGACATGTTCAACCGCGACAGCAAACACGGCCTGAAACTGTATGTTCAGCGCGTGTTCATCATGGACGACGCCGAGCAGTTCATGCCGAACTACCTGCGCTTCGTACGTGGCCTGATAGACTCCAACGATCTGCCACTGAACGTCTCGCGTGAAATCCTGCAGGACAGCCGTGTGACCCAGAGCCTGCGCGCCGCGCTGACCAAGCGTAGCCTGCAGATGCTGGAAAAACTGGCGAAGGACGACGCGGAGAAATATCAGCAGTTCTGGAAAGAGTTTGGTCTGGTCCTGAAAGAAGGCCCGGCGGAAGATAACGCCAATCAGCAGGCGATTGCTAAGCTGTTGCGCTTTGCCACCACCCAGAGTGAAGGCGCTGAGCAGACCATTTCGCTGGAAGATTACCTGAGCCGTATGGTGGAAGGGCAGGATAAGATTTACTACATCACTGCTGACAGCTATGCCGCCGCGAAGAGCAGCCCGCATCTGGAACTGTTCCGCAAAAAAGGTATCGAGGTGCTGCTGCTGTCCGATCGTATCGACGAGTGGATGATGAGCTACCTGACCGAGTTCGACGGCAAAACCTTCCAGTCAGTGAGCAAAGCGGATGAGTCGCTGAGTAAGCTGGCGGATGAAGAAACGGAAGAGCAGAAGGAAGCGGAAAAAGCGCTGGAGCCGTTTGTTGAGCGCGTGAAAACGCTGCTGGGCGAGCGTGTGAAAGAGGTGCGTCTGACCCATCGTCTGACCGATACCCCGGCGATTGTCACCACCGATGCGAACGAAATGACCACGCAGATGGCGAAACTGTTTGCTGCTGCGGGCCAGGACGTTCCGGATGTGAAGTACATCTTCGAAATCAACCCAGAGCATACGCTGGTGAAACGCGTGGCGGATACCCACGACGAAGCGCACTTTGCTGAATGGGTTGAGCTGCTGCTGGATCAGGCGCTGCTGGCTGAGCGCGGCACGCTGGACGATCCCAACCAGTTTATCCGTCGTATGAACCAGTTGCTGACGGCATAAGCCATTCAGCGCCCACGCCGGTTGGTATCAATACCGGCGGCAGGGTTGGCAGGAGACAAAAAAGGTCGGCATTGAATGCCGACCTTTCTTTTAGTGCAGCGCCTGATCGCGCAGCCAATCCCGGAACAACGTAATCTCCGCATCATGCTGACGTGACATTTTCGTCATCATCCAGGTGGCGCGGTCCACACGCACAAATCCCAATGGGGCGATCAGCGTACCGTCGCTCAACTCCTGCCTGACCAGTAAACGCGGAGCCATGATCACGCCCAGGCCGTTTCTCGCCGCCTGAATGCCAAGGGTAAGGTTATCGAAATGCTTACCGACCCAGTAATTTCCGCGCGCACCGCTGGTTTTTGCCCACTCAGCCCAGGCATGCAGCCGCGTGTCGGCATGCAGCAGCGGCAATGACGCTAAATCCTGCTCATTGTGAAAACGCGCGGCATACTGAGGCGCACACAGCGGGCCGATGTAGTCATCGCTGATCAGCGTGGCATCAATATCCTCATCCGGTGACTGCTCATAGCTGAGAATCAGTACATCAGTGTGTTCACTGCGCAACTGGTCGATCTCCACCAGCGGCTGAAACTGCACTTCAATATCGGGATAGCGTTGATAAAAACTGCTAATACGTGGAATCAGCCATTGCGAGAGAAAACTGGGCGCGCAAGAGACGCTGAGGTGATGACGCATGCCGGTGCGAATGCTTTCGCAAGTGGTGGAGAGTTCGCTGAACGCCTTCTGACAACTCACCAGCAAGCGCTCGCCGTGTGAGGTTAATTTGACGCGTCCATTGGTGCGGACGAATAAGGGCTTTCCCATCCAGCTTTCCAGCTGTCGAATCTGATGGCTAATGGCGCTGTGAGTCACATGAAGACGCTCGGCCGCCACGCTAAAACTGCTGTGCAGTGCTGCCTGATGAAAATAGTGCAGTGCACGTAACGACGGAAGCGCGGTCATACTCATCCCCTGTGTAAAAACCTAACAGGGATTGTCAGTTTATATCATTTTAATGTCCAGCCGCATTGGCCTAACCTTTCCCCCAGATTATGGCGGGTTGACGGATGGCGTTGTCTGTGTTTAACGCGGCTAATGTTCCCCCCTCAATCTGCGACACACACAGCATCTTTATAATTAGAGAAATCTTACGCGATGGATCACCAACATGCTTCTGCCAGGGCGGCGGCAGCGCGCGATCGACTTCGCGGCTTGCTATCACGTCACTATCGGCTGGAAAATTACGACCTCTTCTTTGCACCTTCTTTGCATATTTCGCGGGTGCTGCTCTCACAACTGTTTTTACGTCAGGAACAGGCGCGCAATCAAACGCGTTACGCTTCGCAATATCCGGTCAGTGAACTGAGTGTGTTACCCGCGGTGCCGATGATGGCCGGTAACATTGCACTGGTTGAGCATGTCGACATGCAGCAGGGGCGGGTGCGCCCGCTGACGGAGTGTCAAAGTCAGGGCGTGACCGACGCCTCGGAATCCTTTGCCACCCTATTGCATAAACGATTAATCAGCGATGCGCGATTGTTTGTGGCGCGGCTCGATCGTCATGCGGCGTTAAGCAGTGACCTGGTGTTAATTGCGTTAAAAACCTGCGATTTCAGCACGCTGGTGCGCAGTGAATTGCGCTTATTTGAGCAGGGACTGGCGTTTGGGACGTCGCTGGAGCAAACCTTAAAAATGATGGAAAACAGCGACTGGCGGCCGTTTAATATCGCTAGCGTGGATAATATTACGCTTGATGCCCCGGTTCAGCTGCAATCGATTCAGCAGCACGGCTTACCGTTCGCCCTGTTCCCGCTGCCAGTCAGTTTTACCTTACGCGACGTGCCGCAGGATATGCATCTGCTTTCCGCTCACCATCGTTTACGCCTGCATGCCAACGTGCGCGGTAGCGTGAACAAAAATCAAAACGTCACGCCAATACTGAAAAGACGTCTGAAAGAGGTGTTAAACGTTAGCCGTGATTCTTAAAAACGGGCACTCTGCTGGTGTTCTGCGCTAAAGCCAGTCAAAGTAAAGCTTTCACCGGAAGCGCGCCCGTTTCCTTGTGGTGCGCGGGTCATAATGGTATGTTCTTGGCCTTCTCAGATTGATCAATGCGATTCGCAAGGGGAATTACGCAATGCGTATTATTCTGCTCGGGGCACCGGGCGCAGGTAAAGGCACTCAGGCTCAATTCATCATGGAGAAATACGGTATTCCGCAAATCTCCACCGGTGACATGTTGCGTGCGGCAGTTAAAGCAGGCACCGAACTGGGCCAACAGGCGAAAGCCATCATGGATGCCGGTAAACTGGTAACAGACGAACTGGTGATTGCGCTGGTTAAAGAGCGTATCGCGCAGGAAGACTGCAAAAACGGTTTCCTGCTCGATGGCTTCCCGCGCACTATCCCACAAGCTGACGCCATGAAAGACGCGGGCATCAATGTGGACTTCGTGCTGGAGTTTGCCGTACCGGATGAACTGATTGTGGATCGTATTGTTGGCCGTCGCGTGCATGCGCCGTCTGGCCGCGTGTATCACGTCACCTACAATCCGCCAAAAGTGGAAGGTAAAGATGACGTGACCGGCGAAGAGCTGACCACGCGTAAAGACGATCAGGAAGAAACCGTGCGTAAGCGTCTGGTGGAATACCATCAGCTGACTGCACCGCTGATTGCTTACTACAGCAAAGAAGCGGAAGCCGGTAGCACCCAGTATCACAAGATCGACGGCACCCGTAAGGTAGCTGAAGTGAGCACGCAACTGGCCGGCATTCTCGGTTAACCCGTCATACTTCAATGTGCAGGTGCGTTAGCTGCTCTCGTTCACCCGAATCACTGACTTGAGTCAGCGCATCGGGATGATGAACCTCCTCAAGGAGGTTCACCCTGCGGGCCAGCGCAAGCGCTGTTCAAATCGACAAGTCGATTTGTCTCTCGTTTGCCGCCTTCCTGCCATTTGAATGATTTAGGGTTGTGCTATTAAGGGCCGGTTGTCCGGCCCTTTTGCAGCAATTGCTTTCCCCTCCCACGATTTCCGCTACAATTTCCCCCTGATTTTGATCCATTCGTTTTGACATCAAGGAAATACCAATGAGGCAAGAAAAGCCTGGGGTTTTGCTGGTCAACTTAGGCACACCCGATGCGCCTACAACACCTGCCGTTAAGCGCTATCTGAAACAGTTCCTTGGCGACCCGCGCGTGGTGGATACACCGCGTTGGTTATGGTGGCCGATTCTCAATTTCGCCATTTTGCCGTTCCGTTCGCCGCGCGTGTCGAAGCTTTACGCTTCGGTGTGGATGAAAGAAGGCTCTCCGCTGATGGTGTTCAGCAAGCAGCAGCGCGATGCGCTGGCGCAGCGCGTGGATATGCCGGTTGAGCTGGGCATGAGCTACGGCCAGCCGAGCCTCGACGGTGCGGTACAGCGTTTACTGGATCAGGGTGTCACCAAACTGATTGTGTTGCCGCTTTACCCGCAGTTCTCGTGCTCAACGGTCGCCGCCGTGTGGGATGGATTATCTGCCAGCTTCAAACCGTTGCGCTCCTTGCCGGAAGTCGCTTTTATCCGCGATTATGCTGAGCATCCGGCCTATATTGCGGCTCTGAAAGCCTCCGTTGAGCGTTCATTTGCGCAGCATGGCGAACCGGATCTGCTGGTGCTCTCCTATCATGGCATCCCGCAGCGTTTTGCCGACGAAGGTGATGATTATCCGCAGCGCTGCAAAGACACCACCGAGGCGCTGGCTGCCGCGTTGGGCATCGCGCCGCACAAAATCATGATGACCTTCCAGTCACGCTTTGGTCGCGAGCCGTGGTTGACGCCGTACACCGACGAAACCATGCAAGGTTTACCGGCCAAAGGCATCAAGCATGTGCAGGTGATGAGCCCAGGCTTCTCCGCTGACTGTCTGGAAACCCTGGAAGAGATCAGCGAGCAGAACTGTGAGTTCTTCCTGCACGCCGGTGGCGAGAAGTTTGAATACATTCCCGCGCTCAACGCCGATGACGAGCACATCGAGATGATGGTTCAGCTGGTCAACGCACGCCGATAAAGTGCTGGCAGAGAGTGTGATATCATTCTCTGCCAGATTTCCCTTACGGCAGCCACGATGAAATTTCCCGGCAAACGCAAATCCAAACACTATTTTCCCGTTAACGCGCGCGATCCGCTGCTACAGGCAACCCAGCAGGAGCAGGAAGAGGGCAGTTGGGTGGTGGGTATCGACCAGACGCTGGTGGATATTGAAGCCAAAGTTGATGATGACTTTCTGCAACGCTACGGGCTGAGCGCCGGTCACTCACTGGTGATCGACGATGCCACCGCAGAGGCCCTGTACAACGAGCTGATGCATGATGCGCTGATCAGCCATCAATTTGCCGGCGGCACCATCGGTAATACTCTGCACAACTACTCCGTGCTGGCCGATGACCGTTCAGTATTGCTCGGCGTGATGTGCAACAACATCCAGATTGGCGGTTATGCCTATCGTTATTTGTGCAACACCTCCAGCCGTATGGATCTCAACTTCCTGCAGGGCGTTGATGGCGCGATTGGCCGCTGTTTCACCCTGATTGGTGAGCAGGGTGAACGCACCTTTGCCATCAGCCCAGGCTTGATGAACCAACTGCAGCCTGACAGCATTCCGGAAGAGGTGATTGCCGGGGCGTCTGCGCTGGTGCTGACTTCCTATCTGGTGCGCTGCCAACCCGGTGAACCGATGCCGGAAGCCACGCTGCGTGCCATCGACTACGCGAAAAAACATAACGTGCCGGTGGTGTTGACGTTAGGCACCAAATTCGTGATTCAGGACGATCCGCAGTTCTGGCGTGATTTCCTGCGCGATCATGTGTCGATCGTGGCGATGAACGAAGAAGAGGCCTTTGCGCTGACGGGTGAGCAGGATCCGCTGCTGGCCTCGAATATTGCGCTCGACTGGGTGGATCTGGTGCTGTGCACCGCCGGTCCCACCGGTTTGTACATGGCTGGCTTCACGGAAGAGGCGTTCAAGCGCAAAACCAATCATCCGCTGCTGCCGGGCGCGATAGCCGAATTCAACCAATACGAGTTCAGCCGCGCTATGCGCCATCAGGATTGCCAGCAGCCGCTGCGCATTTTCTCGCACATCGCGCCTTATATGGGCGGCCCTGAGAAGATCATGAACACCAACGGTGCAGGCGATGGTGCTTTAGCCGCGCTGCTGCACGATATCACCGCCAATAATTTCCACCGTCAGAAAGTACCGAACTCCAGCAAACACGCACGCGGTTATCTCACCTATTCGTCGCTGGCGCAGGTGTGCAAGTATGCCAACCGGGTGAGTTATCAGGTGCTGAATCAGCATTCACCGCGTCTGATGCGCGGGCTGCCTGAGCGGGAAGACAGTTTAGAAGAGTCGTACTGGGACAGGTAAAGCGTAAACCGATGATGCGCATCCGTTTTTGAAATCGATGCGCTAACTGTTTGATACATCTCAATTCCGTAGGGTCGCCATTAATGGCGACCTGGCCCATCACCGCACGTTGTTAAATCGGGCATTCCCGCACAATTGGGTTCTGCGCGATCTCTTCCTGCAGCACATTCAGCATGCTGTTGGCGATCTCACGCTCGCCCATCACCACACGATTAGCACCGCGCTCCATGATGTAATTTACTTCATCGTCGTAATGCGCGCGGGCAATAATTTCGATATCCGGACGCTTCTCACGCGCGGCAGTGACAATCTCCCCGGCTTCGTAACCGTTTGGAATGGTCAGCAGCAGCCAGCGAGCGCAGTCAAGGCGGGCTAATTCCATGGTATCAACGCGCGCCGCATTGCCCAGCACCGCCTTGATCCCTTGTTCACGCAGTGCTTCGACGCGCGGACGGGAGTTTTCCACCACCACCAGCGGCACATCGGCCTCCATCAGTTGCTGACCCAGCAAGCTGCCGACGCGGCCATAGCCAACGATCACCGCGTGATTGCAGATATCCAGCGGAATCTGCTTCTCTTCTTCAATCGCTTCTTCCAGCGTCTGCTCTTCGATGGTTTCGGTCTTATCGAGGTAGCGCTCAAGCAGAGTAAACAGAATGGGGTTGAGCATGATGGAGAGGATCGCCGCCGCCAGCACCAGATTGCGTCCTTCATCGCTCAGCATACCCAGCGAAATGCCCAAACCGGCAAGGATAAAAGCGAACTCACCAATTTGCGCCAGGCTCACCGAAATGGTCATGGCGGTACGGCGTGAGTGGCCGAGCAGCGTCACCAGCAGCCAGGCGGCGATGGATTTGCCCAATACGATGATCGCCAGTGCGCCTAACACCGCCAGCGGCTGCTCAATCAAAATCATTGGGTCAAACAGCATGCCGACCGAGACAAAGAACAGCACGGCGAAGGCATCGCGCAGCGGGAGAGTATCGTGCGCGGCGCGGTGGCTGAGTTCGGATTCGTTAAGCACCATACCGGCAAAGAAGGCGCCGAGTGCGAAGGAGACATCGAAGAATTCAACCGCACCGAAAGCGATGCCCAGCGCCAGGGCCAGTACGGATAAGGTGAACAGTTCACGCGATCCGGTTGCGGCACTTTTTGCCAGAATCCACGGCACGACACGACGGCCCACCACCATCATCAGCACCATAAAGGCGACGACTTTGCCGATGGTCAGCATCAGGTCCCAGAACAGCAGAGAGGGGCTGGCGTTGCCTTCTTCCAGCATTCCGGCAATGGCGGGCAGCAGTACCAGCGTCAGGACCATCACAAGATCTTCAACAATCAGCCAGCCGATGGCAATCTGCCCCCGCTGACTATCAATCAGTTGACGCTCTTCCAGCGCGCGCAGTAACACCACGGTACTGGCGGTGGAAAGACAGAGGCCAAACACCAGACCGGTCATCCACGACCAGCCCATCGCCCACGACAGCCCCATTCCCAGCAGCGTGGCCACCGCGATTTGCGCGATGGCGCCGGGAATGGCGATCGACTTTACCGACATCAAATCCTTCAGAGAGAAGTGCAATCCCACGCCAAACATCAGCAGGATAACGCCGAGCTCAGCTAACTCAGGTGCGAGATTGGTATCGGCGACAAAGCCAGGGGTAAAGGGACCGGCGAGCACGCCAGCAAGCAGATAACCGACCAACGGGGAGATTCGCAGGCGGTTGGCAATCATACCCAGGAGAAAGGCGAGGACCAGGCCCCCGACAATGGTGGTGATCAACGGTGTGGTGTGATGCATGCCTGTCTCCTTGTATGCAAATGTATCCGCTTGTAACAACCTAGTGTAATGCACATTCGCTAACCACGTTTAAACATTTGAGCGGTGAAAAGCGAAAAAATTGAAAAATTAAGAAGAAAACGCAGCTGAAGCGGCATTTTCCTCAGTTATCTCACTCTATCGGCAGGTTTTCCGCTGAATGTAGGGGGGCGAGGAAAAAGCGTTGCCCCCCTAAAGCGGCTTAGGCGTGACGGTTATCAGGCAGGAAAGCGGTCAATAGGCCGATCAAAGGTAGCCAGGCACAGATTTGATATACCCACTCGATGCTGGTGTGGTCTGCCACTACGCCCAACACGGCGGCACCGAGCCCACCCATACCAAAGGCAAAACCGAAAAATAGCCCGGAAACCATACCAATACGTCCTGGCATCAGTTCCTGCGCATACACCAAAATGGCAGAAAACGCCGAGGCGAGAATCAACCCGATGATCACGCTCAACACGCTGGTCCACATTAAGTTGGCGTGGGGCAACAGCAAGGTGAAGGGCGCAACGCCAAGAATCGATACCCAAATCACGTATTTACGGCCGATTTTATCGCCAATCGGTCCGCCAATGATGGTGCCCGCAGCCACTGCGCCGAGGAAGGCAAACAGATGGAATTGCGAGGCCTGAACAGAAAGTCCGAATTTCTGGATTAAATAGAAGGTGTAGTAACTGCTCAGGCTGGTGAGATAGAAGTATTTAGAGAAGATCAGCAGCAGCAAAATGCTGATCGCCAACGCCACTTTCTTACGCGGCAGCGGGTTAACCGGCGCAACCGTTGCCTTTGCCTTACTGGCGCGCTGCTGGTGGCTATACCAGCGGCTGACCTGCAGCAGCACGATAATGCCGAGCAGTGCCGCCAGCACAAACCAGGCAAGATGCCCTTTGCCGTAAGGGGCAACGATCATCGCTGCCAACAGCGGGCCTAGCGCGCTACCAAAGTTACCGCCCACCTGGAACAGTGATTGAGCCAAACCATGACGTCCACCGGAGGCCATACGCGCCACGCGCGAAGATTCCGGATGAAACACCGAGGAACCGCTGCCCACCAGCGCGGCAGCGAGCAGCACCTGCGGATAGGTGCTGGAGAACGTCAGCAGCACCAGACCACACAGCGTAAAGCCCATCCCGACCGGCAAAGACCAGGGTTTTGGGTATTTGTCGGTGTAATGACCGATGATTGGTTGCAGCAGCGAAGCGGTGACCTGAAAGGTCAGCGTTATCAGACCTATCTGGACGAAGTTAAGGTTAAAATCTTTTTGCAGCATCGGGTAGATCGCCAGCAGCAGCGATTGCAGCATATCGTTGAGCAGATGCGCGAGGCTGATGGCACCTAAAATGCCAAAAGCAGTCCGTCCCGGTGTGCGTGCCGGGGTTGCGATGTCACTTGCCATAAAAAATCCTGAAGAGTGCGGTTATCGTTATCAGTTTGTTACTACCCGCTTGACTCTATAAGCCTTTTGTCTTGAGTTAAAGTGCCATCTGTGCGACACAGAACGGTGATAAAGCACATTAAGTCCACGGCAAAGTGGAAAGACGCAGAATAAGGAGATCGGCTTTGTTGTTATTCCCGCGGAGAGGGCGCTGGCTGGCGCTGATCATGCTGTTGCTACCGATGCTGGCGCAGGCATGGCAGACGGATCGCAGTTATCGATTCAGTATTCTGCACACCAACGATCATCACGGTCGCTACTGGACCAATGCGCAGGGCGAATACGGTTTGGCGGCGCAGAAAACGCTGATGGATAAACAGCGTTATGATGTGCAGGCCAAAGGCGGCGGTGCCTTGATCCTTTCCGCCGGAGACGTGAATACCGGCGTGCCGGAATCGGATCTGCTCAATGCCGAACCCGATATTCGCGGCATGAACCTCATCGGCTACGATGCCATGGCGCTCGGCAATCACGAATTCGATAAGCCGCTCAGCGTGCTGCAACAGCAACAGAAGTGGGCCAAATTTCCCTTCCTCTCTGCCAATATCTATCAAAAGGGTACCGACCAGCGTCTGTTTAAGCCGTGGGCGATCTTTAATCGCATGGGACTGAAGATCGCAGTGATCGGTCTGACCACCACCGATACCCTGAAAATTTCCAACCCGGAAAATATCGCTAATATCGACATCCGCGATCCGGTGAAAGAGACGGAAAAAGCGGTGGCGGAACTGCGCGCCAGCGAGAAACCCGATGTGATTGTGGCGCTGACGCACATGGGCCATTACGACGATGGACAGCACGGTAGCAATGCGCCGGGTGATGTGGAACTGGCGCGCAGCCTGCCGCCGGGCACTATCAATGTGATCATCGGCGGCCACTCGCAGGATGCGGTGTGCATGGAAAAAGATAACGTCAGTGTGAAAGATTATCAGCCCGGCCAGCCTTGCCAGCCCGATCGCCAAAATGGCGTGTGGATCATGCAGGCGAAAGAGTGGGGCAAATATGTCGGGCGCGGCGATTTCACCTTCCGCAATGGCGAATTGACGCTGGATAGCTATCAGCTGATCCCGGTTAACCTCAAGCATGAAGTGAAAAATCTGGATGGCAGCGTTTCCTGGCTCACCTGGCAGGAAGAGATCCCACCTAACAGCGCGATGATGAAGCTACTGACGCCGTATCAACTGCGCGCGGCCAAGAAACTCGACGTCACGGTTGGCAGCAGTGATGGCGTGTTCGTCGGGGAACGCGATAAGGTGCGTTTTGAACAAACCAATCTTGGACAGCTGATTCTGCGCGCGCAAATGGCAGCGACTAAAGCGGATTTCGCGGTGATCAGTGGTGGTGGCATTCGCACCTCGCTGGCCGCAGGCAAGCTGAGTTGGCGCGATTTGTTGCAGGTGCAGCCGTTTGGTAATCAGGTGGTGTCAGTCACGCTGACCGGAGACGAATTGCTGAAGTATCTTGCCACGGTTGCCAATATCAAAACCAACTCCGGTGGTTTCGCGCAGTTCAGCAATATCAGTCTGGTGGCGGATGGCAAAGCGGTGAGTGAGGTGAAGATTAATGGCGAGCCTCTGCAAAAGGACAAAACCTATCGCATGGCGACCAACAGCTTCAATGCCAGCGGGGGCGATGGTTATCCCAACATCGAGGCACATGCGGGCTTTAGCAATACCGGTCAGCGAGATGCGGATGTGCTGCGTGCTTATGTCACTGCACACTCACCGCTGAAAATCGCCGACTATGCGCCAGCCGGTATTGTGCATTTAACGGAAGCACAGGTGCAGGAGCGCGACAAAGCGCAGGAAAAGCCCAGGAAGCGTAGCTACCCACAAGCCATTCTGGCGTGGATTTGGCCGCGCGCTCTGCACAATTGAAAACGGCGCCCGATTGGGCGCCGTTGTTTTATGCCTGGCAGGATTTCTGCGTCAGCCAGCGCTGACGCAATTTATCCCACATCCAGTTATAGGCCATGGTATAGGGCAGGAAGAACAGGAAGAACGCCACTTCCAGCATAAAGGCTTCCAGCAGCGTGATCTTCAGCATCCAGGCGGCAATCGGCAAACCGATAACGATAAAGCCCCCTTCAAAGCCCAGCGCGTGGATGGCACGCAGACCGAGGCTACGTGTTTTCTGCGGCGGCCAGATGCGATCAAAACCGGTGTTATAGATCATGTTCCACAGCATGGCGACCGTTGACAACATAATCGCCAGCGCGCCCATCTGAAACAGCGGCTTTTCCATAATCCAGGCAGCCAGCGGAGCCACAGTGAGAATCGCCAGCACTTCAAATCCTGCAGCATGATAAAAACGTTCTTTCAGCGAACGGGTACGCATATAAACCTCCTTTTGGGTAACGCGACATATTTTCTCACCGCGAAATGCTAAGATAAAATGATTACCTATCGATAAAAGCGATGGTTCACCATGAAATACTCCCCGGAATCCCTTGAGGCCTTTGTGCAGACTGTCGCCAGCGGCTCGTTTTCTGCGGCGGCGCGTGCGCTGGCCAAAAGCCAGTCCACCATTAGCAGCGCCGTGGCTAATCTGGAAGACGATCTCGGTTTCACCCTGTTCGATCGCAGCGGTCGCCAGCCGGTACTCACCGAGCAAGGACAGCGCGCCCTGGCGCAGGTGCAGCAGATTCTGGCGGCCAGCCAGCGGTTGGATGAGCTGGCGGTGCGGCTGTCACAGGGCGTGGAACCGCGACTCAGTCTGGCGATTTCCGATTTCTGGCAGGCCGATCACCATGAAAATCTGCTCAACCGCTTTGAAGCGCGTTATCCGGATATTGAATTTGAATGCATGATTGCTGAGGACGCGGACGCGCTGGACCTGCTGCAGGCCGGTCGCGTGCATCTCGGCGTGGTGCGTGCGCAGCCGCAGCTGCCGCCGGATTTAGCGGTGGCGCGTTTACAGGTGGGGGCGGAAATGGCGATCTATCTGCACCAGGATCATGTGCTGGCGCAGTCAAAACAGGTGAGTGAAGCACAACTCGGTGAATTGCGTCATTTACGGCTCAATACCTGGGTGCAAAACCGCGAACCGCTGCCCGCCGGGCGCGTGTGGTCGGCGCCATCTTATTTATTGCTGCTGGAAATGGCGGAGCAGGGCTTTGGCTGGAGCGTATTACCGCGCTGGCTGGTGGAACAATTTGGTCATCAGGTGTTGAAAGAGTTGCCTGTGCCAGGCTGGCCACAGCGCATCGCGGTGGATGTGATCTGGTCGCGACGCAATCCACCGGGTCCTGCCGGGCGCTGGATGATTGATCAACTCTGCGCCCAGCAGCCGGATTAATCACGGCGTGCCACGTCGGCCAGTGTGGCATCCAGCAGCCGGGTTAATCGCGGCGCGCCACGTCGGCCAGTACGGCATCCAGCAGTCGGATTAATCGCGGCGTGCCACGTCCGCCAGTGTGACACCCAGTAGCCGGGTTAATCGCGACGCGCCACGTCGGCCAGTGTGGCATCCAGCAGTCGTGCCAGGTCCTGCACCGCCAGTTCTAAATCCAGCCCGCGCTTGCCGCCGGAGACAAAAATGGTGGCAAATTCTGCAGCCTGCTGATCGATCACCGTTGGCAGGCGTTTTTTCTGCCCTAACGGGCTGATGCCACCCACCAGATAGCCAGTCACGCGCTGTGCCAGTTGTGGATCGGCCATATCCGCTTTTTTCGCGCCCAGCGCCTTTGCCACTTTTTTCAAATCGAGCTGCGAGGAGACCGGTGTCACGGCTACCGCCAGTGCTTTGGCATCGCCGTTGAGCGCCACTAACAGGGTTTTGAACACCTGACGTGCATCGAGATTGAGCTTCCGCACCGCCTCATCACCAAAATTGGTTTCGTGGCTGTCATGCTCATAAGGATGAAGGGTAAAGGCGACCTTTTGTTTTTCCAGCAGTTTTACGGCGGGTGTCATGTTCTGTCCTTGCTACGAAAATTCTTATTTCAGTTTTGGTGAATAATACTGGCGAAATTCTGAACTTTGCGCGAAAATTGGCCCGCGCCAGCAATGCTGGTGATAACCAAAATCATAAACAAATTCCTCTTTGACGGGCCGATAGCGATATTGGCCTTCTTTTTTGCCTGCAATTCACTGCTCACTGCTCACTGCTCACTGCTCACTGCTCACTGCTCACTGCTCACTGCTCACTGCTCACTGCTCACTGCTCACTGC